>RFJH01000091.1 GCA_003694975.1 Anaerolineae bacterium
ATTTAGGAGTGCTCATTTTGCTATCCGCCAGATATTGGGGTAAGAGGACAGGGGAACAGGCACGTCTTTCCACAAAAAGGGAAAGTTATCCAGAGATTTCAAGCAGTTATCCACAGGTTGGCGGGCAGAGTGCGTTCTGGGTTATAATTTCCCCATCGCTGATTGTGACGGAGCCATGATGAACGCGATGCCTTCACCTGAACTCGGAGCGAGGGGAAGGCTGTTTCCATGAGGTGGTTGAGAAACATCCCCCTCGGCGTGCGCGCCGTCTTAATGTCTTCTTTAGGGGTTGTCGTTGTTTTGGGGGTGTTTGGCGTTTTGAGTGTGCGGGCGTTGGAACAAAGCACCGAGCGGTTTCTGAGCGAACGGCTCCTCCTGGCGCAGCAGATTGCCGATCACATCGATCATCACCTGGAGAGCACCCTCACCGTCCTGGAAGAGGCGGCGGATACCGTTGCCTCACCGGTGCAACGCGCGGACGGGGAGGCGGAGCGCGCCGTCCTCGAAGAACTCTTTCGGACGGAGTTGTTCTCCTGCCACGTTTTCCTTGCCGACCGGCAGGGGAAGGTCTTGCTCACCGTGCCGGATATCCCCGGCCTGATCGGTGTAGACCTCTCCGATCAAGAGCACGTTGCGCGGGCATTGAAGGAGGGCCGACCGCAGGTCTCCAACCTTTTTCGCTGTCCCAGGCCGTTGAATTCGCTCGACATCGCCTTCGTGGTGCCGGTGAAGGACCGGGATGGCGATCTCATCGCCCTTCTCGGCGGAGTGACCGACCCCCGCTCCCAGTCGTTTAGCAACATCGTGGATACCTTGTCCCTGGAGGAGGATCTCCACGTAGAGATCCTGGACGGCAACGGCATGGTGCTGGCCAGCACGGCGTATGAGCATGTGCTGATGGAGAGTCTGCACCGCGATTCTCTCTTGCCCCTGATCGAGAGCCGCCAGGCGGGGATTGGAACGTACCCCGGCGCAGACGAGCGGGATCGGGAGGTGGTCGCCATCGCCCCTCTGGAAGAGGCGCCCTGGAGCGTGACGGTCGAACAGCCGGAGGCCGAGGTCCTCGCCCCGATTTTTTCCTTGCGGAGGACGTTGGTCTTTGTGGGCCTCTTTGCCCTCCTGGCAGCGGTGATCTTGATCGGACTCAACATATACACCTGGATCACACCGTTGCGAGAACTGCAAGAGGCCACGCGCCGCATCGCCGCAGGCGATCTCTCCACGCCACTTGTGGTCTCCGGGCGCGACGAGGTCGCCCGTCTGGCGGGCGATTTCGAGTCCATGCGCCGGCAACTGGTCAACCGGAGGGAAATCCTGGAGACGGAAGTCGCCGAGCGCACCCGTCACCTCAGCGCCTTGAATCAAATGGCCCGATCCCTCAGCACCACGCTCGATCAAGACGAACTTCTGGAGATCGCTTACCGGGAGATCACTGCCGTCTTGTCGGCGGATGCTTTCTTCATTGCCCTCTACGACGAGGAGAACAAGGAACTGGACTTCCGCATCCGCGTGGACGAGGGGGAGCGCAAACCTCCCCGGCGCTGCCCTCTGGGCGAAGGGCTCATCGCTCGCGTCATCTCTGGAAGGAAGCCTCTCCTCGTCCGCGATTGGGAGGACGAAAGCGAGCATCTTCCCCCCATCGACCTCTGTGGACTGATACGCCCTCCCTCCTCCTGGCTGGGTGTGCCGATCATCGTGGATGAACGCGTCCTCGGCGTAGTCGTTGCGCAGGCGTACCGTCCCAACGTCTACGGAGAGGATGACCAGGTATTGCTCTGCACGCTCGTGGATCAAGTCGGCCTGGCGTTGCGAAACACCATGCGTTACGCCCGCGAGCAGAAACTGGCGCGCTATCTGCGCAGTTTGAACCACGCCATTGCCCGTGCGAGCGCCGGCCTGGACGTGGACACGGTCGCCCGGACGGTCACCGAGACGCTGGTGGAGGAATGCGGCGCGGCGTTCGCCCGCCTGTGGCTCACGGATCAGACGGGGGAGTATCTGCTCCTGCGGGCGAGTTCGGGGCTTTATACGCGTCTGAACGGCAGTCGGGCGCGGGTATCCATCGCCGAGTACCCCTACAAACTCGGTCTGATCGCCCGTCAACGCAAACCGCTCATCACCAATCGCGTGCAGCAAGAGCCGTATTTCGACCGCGAATGGGCGCAGAGTCAGGGGCTGGTCGCTTTCGCCGGGTATCCCATCCTTGTTGAAGAGAAACTGCTGGGGGTGGTGGCTCTCTTCAGCCGCTCGCCCCTGGATGAGGAAATGCTGGATGTCCTGGGTGCGTTCGTCAACCAGGTGGGGATCGCACTGGCGAACGCGCGCCTTTTCGAGGAGACTCAACATCGGGCACGTCAGTTGTCTCTGGTCGGCGAGATCGCCCGTCGGGCTGTCGCTTCGTTCGACCCCGATGAACTTCTGTGGGAGACGGCGCGCGCCATCCATACGGCGTTCGGTTACCATGATGTGGTGATATTCCTGGTGGACCACGAGCGTCACCAACTGATCCGCAAGGCCTGGGCCGGCAAGTACCGCCGCGAACCCGTCGCCGACCTGCCCAAGCCCATCGAGGAGGTCGGCATTCTGGATTGGGTCGCCGTACACGGGGAGACGGTGTTGTTGAACGATGTGCATCAAGACGAGCGCTACGTGCCTTTCTGGAAGGAGACCGAGTCCGAACTGTGCGTTCCGATCAAAGATGGGGATACCGTGCTGGGGGGGATCAACGTGGAAAGCGAGGTGCGCGAGGCGTTCGATCAATCCGACGTGCAGGCCCTGGAGACGTTGGCCGATAACCTCGTCGTCGCGTTGCGCAACGCCCATCTTTACCAGGAGACTCAGCGGCGGCTTCGGGAACTGAGCACGCTGTTTGAGATTTCGGGGACGTTGCGCGGCGCGGCGACCGTGACGGAGATGCTCCCCCTCGTCCTGGAAAAGACGATTGAGGTGTTGCATGCCGATACGGGGGTGTTCTTTCGCTGGAACACGGTGGAAGAGCGGTTTGTCGTGCAGGCTGCGCACGGCTGCCTGAAGAGCCTGTTGGGGGTGAGCATCGGCGCTTCGGAGGGCGTCTGTGGGCATGTGGCGAAGAGCGGCTCTCCTTATGTGTTCGCTTCCCTGGCCGAGGACTCGCACACGGCGGAGTGGTTGCGCCCGCTGGTGCGGGATGTGCAGGGAGGCGTTTGCGTCCCGCTGATGGTGCGCAAGCATCTGGTGGGCGCGCTGCTGATCGGGAACGAGTCGCCGCGCTCCTTCTCGGCGGACGAGGTCCATTTGCTGAACGCGATTGCCAACATGGCGGCCAGCGCTATCCACCGCGCCGGTCTGTTCGAGCAACTGGAGCATCGCGTCCACGAACTGGATTCGCTCTTCGAGATGAGCCGCGTCGTCACGGCCACGTTGCGCACGGAGGATGTGTTGACCCTGGTGGTGCGGAGTGCGCGCCGCGCCCTCAATGCCGAGGGG
>RFJH01000092.1 GCA_003694975.1 Anaerolineae bacterium
CCCTCCCGGTCACGCTCACGGCGGGGCCTCGGCGGCCATCCTGGACGAGGCCATGGGCGCGGCGGTCTGGCGGGCGGGGTATAACGTGGCGGTGATCAATCTGGAGATCCGCTACCGCAAACCCCTCCCCTTGAATCAGGTGCTCACGCTGCGCGCCCGCCTCTCCAGGCGCTATCGAGAAAAACTCTTCGCCACGGGCGAAATCTATCTGCCGGATGGCACGGTCGCCGTGACGGGGCGCGGCGTGTACAAGGAAGCGCCGCAACTGTTCGAGGCAAACCGCTTTCGAGATTGAACAAAGAGAGAAGACGTTCAACTTCTCGGAGCAGGAGACGTTCAACTTCTCAGAAAAAAAACATGGGCTACGAAGAAATCAC
Source organism: Anaerolineae bacterium (assembly GCA_003694975.1). GTDB lineage: Bacteria > Chloroflexota > Anaerolineae > Anaerolineales > Villigracilaceae > J097. The sequence goes on from RFJH01000092.1 coordinate 378, forward strand.
ACACACGGCGGATTGGGCGCTGCGCGTCTGGGCGGCGGACCTGCCGGGGCTTTTGACGGAAGCGGCGCGGGGGATGTATGCGCTCATGGGGGCGCGACCCGGCGCGGGTCCGCGCGCGAGGCGCAACCTGTCCATCGAAGCGTATGACGCCGAAACGTTGCTGGTGGAGTTTCTGAGCGAGGCGCTGTTTTGGGTCGAGTCCGAAAAACTGGTCTTCGATCACTTCGAGATACACCTGGAGGGGTTCAGCGCCCAGGTAGAAGCGGAAGGCGCGCCGTATGAGACGCTCGTCAAAGAAATCAAGGCCGTGACGTATCACAATTTGCAGGTGCGCAAAACGGCGCGCGGACTGGAAGCGGAGATCGTGTTTGACGTGTGAGAGGAGGCAGCGATGATTCGGTTACAGGATTTGAAACGCATCAGCGATTACGAGTGGGAAATCCCCCAGTCGTTCCGCAGCGATATGCGCGGGCCGGTGCGCATCTTCGCCACGCGGCGGCTGATCGAACAGGTGGTCCAGGACCGCTCGCTGGAACAGGCCGTGAACGCGGCCACGCTGCCCGGGCTGGTCGGCGCGGTGACCGTGATGCCGGATATGCACCAGGGCTACGGCTTCCCCATCGGCGGCGTGGCGGCGACGCGCTACCCCGAAGGCGTCATCTCCCCCGGCGGCATCGGGTATGACATCAACTGCCTGCCCGCCGGGACACGCCTGCTACACCGGCACGGGTACACGCGCCCGATTGAAGAACTGCGAGAGACGCTGGAACATGACGCCCTGACCTGCTTCCGCCTCGAAGAACCTGCGCCGGATGCGGCTCCCGCCATGCTGTGGTTCGAGCGGCCTGCAGACGACGACGTCCTCCTGCTGCGGACGGCTTCGGGGCGTGAGATTCGGGCCACCGCCGACCATCCCTTCTGGACAAAGGAGGGGATGCGTCCGCTGGGCGAACTCCGGCCCGGCGATTGGGTCGCCGTACACCCTTTCGAGGGTGTCCCCTACGAAGCGCCGCCCGGGAAGACCCTGGTGGACGAGGAGGGCCTGAGAGCCTTCCTGCGCCGCCTGGGGAAAGGGGAACGCGGCAACGCCCTGGGGCAGATTCTCGCCCACTTGCGACGGCGCGGCCTGCTGCCTTTGCGCGCCGATTCCCCTGCCGTGCCGTACCTGTGCAAAGTGTTGGGCTATCTCTTCGGAGATGGCACATTGCGCTTCGATGCAAAGAGCGGCAAAGGGGTCATCGCCTTCTACGGCGAAGCGCAAGACCTGGAGGAGATACGCGCCGACATCGCCCGCCTGGGCTTCCAGGCCAGTCGCGTGTGGAAGCGGCGGCGCGCCCACGCCATCCAGACCCCTTACGACCACTACACCTTTGAGCGCACCGAGACCTGGATTACCGTCTCAAGCACGGCGTTGGCGGCGTTGCTTGCCTATCTGGGCGCACCGGTGGGGAACAAGGCGCAGCAGGACTACGTTCTTCCGAAGTGGCTACACGAAGCCCCTCGTTGGCAAAAACGCCTCTTCCTGGCCGCCTTTTTCGGAGCGGAGTTATCCGCGCCGCGCGCCGTGAGCGGACACGCCCGCACGCCGGACGCGCCCGCCATCTCAATGAACAAGCGGGAGGCGCATCAGGAGAGCGGCCTCGCCTTCCTGGAGCAAATCGCCGCCTGGCTGGAGGAATTCGGCGTGCAGACCCAACCCATCGCCCGACGGCGCGAACAGGTCAACCGCGACGGGAGCGTGTCCATCCGGCTTCGCCTGGTGATTCGGGGAGATGCGGAGAACCTGATCCGCCTGTGGGGACGCGTGGGCTACCTCTACAACCGCAAACGTCAGGCGCGCGCCGCTGCCGCCGTCTCTTACCTGATGCACAAGCAGCAACACATCGCGGCCCGCGAGCGCGCCGCGCAGCAGGCGGTCGAACTGGTCGCCGCAGGCGTGCCCCCGCAGGAAATGTATCGAACTCTGGCGGGAGAGACGGTGAATCAACGCTTCCTGGAGCGCTCACTCTATGAGGGTCGCCGCACGGCGCCGCGCATCTCGGCGGAATTCCCCGCCTTCGAGGACTTCCTGCGCCAGGCGACGGCGGGACTGGGAGAGAGCGGCCTGGTGTGGGAGCAGGTGGTCGCCGTGGAAGCGGACGACTATCAAGGCGCGGTGTACGACCTGACGATGGATCACCCCGATCACAACTTCATCGCCGAGGGCTTTCTGGTCTCCAATTGCGGCGTGCGCCTCCTCGCCTCGCACATCGAATACGAGGCCGCGCAGCCCTACCTTGAAGAGGCCGCCGAGGCACTGAACCGCTACTGTCCCTCCGGCGTGGGGAAAGGCGGCCTAGTGAAACTCTCCGCCGCCCAACTGGACGAGGTACTGGAGCATGGCGCGCGCTGGGCGCTGAAGAACGGCTACGCCACAGAAGCCGACTTGGCGCGCACGGAAGAAGGCGGCTCGGTGGAAGGCGCCGACCCCAATAAAGTGAGTCCGCGCGCCAAACAGCGCGGCAGGCCACAACTCGGCTCACTGGGCGCGGGGAACCACTTCATCGAGATTGACCTGGTCGAGGAAATCTACGATGAGGAAGCCGCTCGCGTCATGGGACTGCGGCAGGGCTGCCTGGCGGTGCAAATCCACTGCGGCTCGCGCGGCCTGGGGCATCAGGTCTGCTCGGACTATGTGAAGACGTTCCAGCGCGCCGTGCAACGTTACGGCATCCACCTGCCGGATCGCGAACTGGTCTGCGCGCCGCTGAACTCCCCCGAAGGGCAGGACTACCTGGCTGCCATGCGCGCCGCGGCGAACTTCGCCTTCGCCAACCGACAACTCCTGGCGCACGCTGCCCGCCGCGCCTTCGAGGAGGTCTTCGCGGGCAAGGTGAAGAACTGGCATCTGCATCAAGTCTACGATATCGCGCACAACATGGGCAAAATCGAAACGCACGAATACGAGGGCGAGCGCGTCAAAGTGTGCGTGCACCGCAAAGGGGCGACGCGCGCCTTCGGTCCCGGCGCGCCCGGCCTCCCGTCGGAGTACCGCGCCATCGGCCAGCCGGTCATCATTCCGGGCTCGATGGGCACGGGCTCGTGGGTGCTGGTAGGCACGGAGGAGAGCATGTCGCGCACGTGGGGCTCCACCTGTCACGGCGCGGGGCGGGTGATGTCGCGCTCGAAGGCGAAGAAGACGATTCGCGGCGAGAAACTGCGCCGCGAACTGGAGCAAGAGGGCATCCACATCCTGGCCGGTTCCATGCCCGGCCTGGCCGAAGAAGCCCCCCAGGCCTATAAGGACGTGGACGAAGTGGTGGAGACCGTCAGCAAAGCACACATCGCCCGCAAAGTGGCACGCCTGAGGCCGCTGGCGGTGATCAAAGGATGACCCATCGGGAACCGCGCGGAGACGAGGAACGTCTACCTCCTGAAAGGAGGTTGCCATGCGAAAAGATACCTCGTTCGCCCTCGTGACCGTAGCCTTGATCCTGGTCTCCTGTCAGGGTACTCCCCCGAGCGCGGTTTCCACCTCTCCCCCACTACGAGCGACACCCATCGCCAGAGAGACAAAGCCGATTGCCACCGTCATGCCGGTGCCCACCATACTGAGTTCCCTCTCGCCAACTCCCGATGATTCCATGTCGGCCCCAGAAGACGCACTGAAACGCTTCGCTCCCCAACCCGGCGACGCCCACCTGACGCGCGGCACAGTACACGTCCGTCACGCGGAAGTCCTGTTGCTGGAAAGTTACCCGGTGCAAGTGCACCTCCTGTTGCAAGGCGCGCTTCCCTCACCCTGCCACCAACTGCGCCTCGTGGTGCACGAAGCGGACGCGGAGAAGCGCATTTTCATCGAAGCCTATTCCGTGACCAATCCAAAGATGATGTGCGCCCAGGTGATTCGCGAATTCGAGGTGGAAATCCCGCTTGGAAGTTACACCGAAGGACATTACACTATCTGGCTTAACGAGGACAAGGTCGCCGAATTCGATATTTGACGGAAATTCTACCGCCCGCCCAGCGCGAAACGAGCCGGCCTGGATGCCGGCTCGTTTGCTTCGATTCAGAAAAGCCATCACAGGATCTGGGAGAGGAAGAGTTTGGTACGCTCTTCCTTCGGGTTGGTGAAAATCTCTTCCGGGGTGCCGCTTTCCACAATCACACCGTCATCGAAAAAGTACATCCGGTCGGCCACAGCCCTGGCGAAGCCCATTTCGTGAGTAACCACAACCATGGTCATCCCGCTCTTGGCGAGTTCGATCATCACATCCAGAACTTCTTTGATCATCTCCGGGTCGAGAGCGGAGGTCGGCTCGTCGAAGAGCATAATCTTGGGCTGCATCGCCAGGGCACGGGCG
>RFJH01000093.1 GCA_003694975.1 Anaerolineae bacterium
ACGCATCCCGCCGGGAGTCCACCCGCCGGAGAAGGTCATCGAGCCGGAGCCCTTCTTCAGGGAACTGGAGAAGCGCGAGATTATCACCCAGGTTACCGTCACACAACGAGTATAGGGAAGACACGAAAGAGACGGTCCCACAAGTGGCCGTCTCTTTCGTTGCCCAGAGCGTCGCGCTCTTCGCGTTACATGGTATGATGAGGGCGCGGCATGAAGACGATCACCCTCACTTTTCTCGGCGACCTGAACCTCTTCCTGCCCGGTGGCAAGCGTGAGGTCACCTGCACCTTCCGCGGCCGCCAGACGGTGAAGCACCTGATCGAGTCTCTGGGCGTGCCGCATACCGAAGTGGGAGAAGTCAACCGCCAGGGTCAACGCGTGCGACTGGATTACATTCCGCGCAACAAAGAACATCTCACCGTCCACCCGCCCGCTCCAGGCTGCGAGGTCGAGCCGCGTTTCCTGCTCGACGCACACCTGGGCCGTCTGACAGCCTACCTGCGCATGTTGGGCTTCGACTGCCTCTACCGCAATGACTACGACGATGCCGAACTGACCGCCATCGTTCAGCGCGAGGGACGCATCCTCTTGACGCGCGACCGCCGTCTCCTGATGCGCAAGGCGATCAGATACGGCTACTGCCTGCGCTCATCAGACCCCCAGGAACAACTCCATGAAGTAGTACGCCGCTTCGACCTGACGGGAAAAATCTCCCCCTTTCAACGCTGTCTGCGTTGCAACCACCCCTTGCAGCCGGTGCCCAAGCGAGAAATCCTGCACCGCCTCGAACCGCTGACAAAGAAGTACTTCAACGAGTTCCACATCTGCCCCCACTGTGACCAGATTTACTGGAAAGGCTCGCACTACGAGCGCATGATACGCCTGATCGAGAGCATACGGGGGTGAGCACCCCTCGACCAAGAAGAACCGCTCCCCGAGTGACTGCGAAGCAGTCGTATCGAGGAGAGCGCATGCGAACATCATACCTGGGATAGCATTTTCCCCATCATCTCCGCCACAGCCTGATAGACCGGAGAATCATCCCCCAAATCAACCAGCGGCTTGCCGGTGAACTCAAAAATCGTCAGGTCGTCATCGGCAGGAATGACGCCCAAAAGCGGCAGGTCCATCTTCTCGATCTCGGCCTGCAGCGGTTCCGGCAGACGTCCGTTCGGCACACGATTGAGCACCAGATAGCGATTCTCAATGTTGATTTCCAGTTCGCGGCTCAACTCGGCGATGCGCCGCGCGGCGACCAGGCCGCGCAGGGTCGGGTCACTGACAATGATGAGGTGCTGCACATCGCGCGTCGTGCGGCGCGAGAGGTGCTCCATCCCGGCCTCATTATCAATCACCACGTAGGCATAGCGCGCGCTCAGCGCGTCCACCACTTCGCGCAGGTTGTGATTCACGGCACAGTAGCACCCCTGCCCTTCGCCTCGCCCCATGGCGATCAAATCGAAACGGCTGCCTTCGGCCAGCGATGAGCGAACGTGATACTCCAGGTAGTCGCGCTTGTTCATTCCGCCAGGGAGGGTGCCCATTGCCGCGCCGCCACCCATCAGGCTGCTCTTCACCTGTTGCAACATCTCCTCGCGGATTTCCCCCACCGTCCACTCCAGTTCCAGGCCGAGCACCATGTTCAGGTTCGAGGACGGATCGGCATCAATGGCAAGGATGCTTCCGGATTGATTCTGAGCCAGGTACTTGATAATCATCCCAGCGACGGTGGTCTTCCCCACGCCGCCCTTTCCGGCAAGTGCAATGGTCGTCGTCATAGGCACACCTATGTTTTTCCTGTCTCACCTCATCATCGAGTATAACGCAATGTAAGCCGGGTGCGCGTCAGAAGAGTTGGGAAGCAAAGCGTAACCCCTTCATCTCGCAACGAGTATCTCGTCCAGTTTCTCTACAATCTCCAGAGCAGCCTGACGGAGAGCAGGCACATGATCGTAGACCGGGATTCCCAACCGGTCGGCCTCCTGTACTTTCAAGTCGGCAGGGAGAAAACCCAGAACGGGCAGACCAGGGGTCTCGGTTTCCACGAAGCGAGCCTCTCCATCATCTCGCACCTTGTTGGCGACGAGGTAGAGGCGCGTCAGGCCGATATCGTTCGCCAGTTTCTTGATCTGAGCGGCGGTGCCCAGGGAGCGTCGCGTCGGCTCGACAACGACGAGCATGGCATCCACGAAGTCCACGGTAGCGCGCCCGAGATGCTCCACGCCGGCGTACATATCGAGCAGGAGCACATCGTCCTTGCGAAAGAGGAGGTGAGTAAAAAGGGTCTTGAGGAGGGCGCTCTCCGGGCAAATACAGCCGGAGCCGCCGATGTCCACAGCGCCCATCTCCAGCAAACGCACGCCACGATGGGTCACACTGAAACGGTCGGGGATGTCGTCCACGCGTGGGTTCAACGTGAAGAAGCCGCCGATCGTGCCGGGCTTCGCTCCGGTGCGCTCCTCGATCAGGTCATCCATCTCGGCAATGGGGCGTAGTTTGGAGCGCAACTCGTCCGGGAAGCCAAGAGCACCCGCCAGGCAAGGGCTGGGGTCGGCATCCACAGCCAGGACCTCGCGTCCACGGTCGGCGTACACCTGCGCCAGAAGCGCGGTCAGCGTGGTCTTCCCCACGCCACCTTTTCCACTGATAGCAATTTTCATCGCTCACTCCTTGTGCGATCGCACCACGGCAAGTATATCAAGCAAAGAGCAAAAATGCTCAGGCGAATTTCAGCAATCGTCGTGTCAACATCCCTCCCAGCACGGCGCAGACATCTGTCGGCAGGTAGTGAGGGGCAGAAGCATCGAAGAGGACCCGGTAGGAGGGTGGGAAATCTTCATCGCCACGCCAGGCAGCGACCAGGAGAGGCAAACGCGGCAAAGCCAGGAAACGGTAGGAGCGATCGGCGAACGGCCATTCACGCCCGCCCAGGGACTGCGCCGCACGCGCGAAGGCTTCCAGGTCGTTCCCGAAGCGACGCGCCAGGAGGGCACCGGTATACCCCTGGTAGGCGCGGTCGTAAATGCGCCCATCGGGCAGGTCGGCACGCAGGGCATCCAGGCGCTGTGCCAGTTGGTGTTCATCATGGTCGAGGGAATGGAGCATGGTCATTCCTCGCGGCGGGCACTCATGCGGGTCAGGACGGCGGCGAGGACCAGAGCCGAGAAGACGATGGCGATCACTGTGGTCGCGCCGGCGCGGGGAGAGAGGACCGTCGTCGCCAGGTGTGTCGGCGTAGGGGTAAGCGATGCGGTCGGCGCGGTCGGCGTGATGGTGTAGAAGGGCAACGGGGTGCGGGTCGGGCGCAGGGTCGCGGTCGCGGTCGGAGGTTCGGGGGTCGCAGTATAGGCCAGTCCGATCAACAGCGTGTCTCCCGGATAAATGATGGCGTTGGAAAGACGGTTGAGAGCGATCAACTCGTCCACTGTGACTCCATAGGCAACCGCGATCGCCCACAGAGTCTCGCCGGGTTGCACGATGTGAACGATGGAGCCATCCGGTTTGGGGGTGTTCGGAATGATGATGACGGCGGTCGGGCTGCCCTCCGGCGGAGAGGCTGTGGCGTCACCGGAGGGAGTGTAGGAGACAGAAGAGCCACTCGCCAGACCGGCGTCCAGCGTGTAGTAGACGTAATCCCCCGAACGCGCTACTCCCGCGCCCACATCTTGCAGGTTCGGAGAGAGCATGGTGTTCAGGTGGGGCGCGTCTCCCTGCCAGGCAGCGACGACCGCCTCCGGGCTCAGGTTCGGGCCTCCCATGATGTTCTCGGAGAAGAAACCGCCGCGCGAGAGGTCGCCGGCAACGGGGTAGCCGGCAGCCAGGGCGCGCTGATAGGGGCGCTCGCCGTTCGGCCCGTAGTGAGTCACCGAGCCGATGGCGGCCTGATATTCCGAATGTGCCTGAGCAATCTGCATCAGGATGGGATGGACATTGTAGGGGGGCAAGCCGTTCGCGGCGCGCAGGGCGTTCACCTCGGCGATCAGGTCGTAGGCTTCGTTGGAAAGGGGGACCGGCGGAGCGGAGGCCGGCGCTGGGGAGACCGCAAGGAAGAGCGCCACACAGAGCACCGTCACAGCGAGGACGATCCGCCATAGAGAGAGAAAATGTGAGGACGTCATGGGGCAAATTATACCTGCTGGCCCCCTTTTTAAGGACTCTCCCGCAGGCCGCGGGTCCGCGAGCCTGCGGGAGGGTTTCGATCAGGGCAGAGACTTCAGATACTCAAACAGGTCGGCAAGGTCTTCGTCGCTGAGGTTCCAGCGGGGCATGTTCCGGTCGAGGGGGTCGCCATTGGGGTGTTTGCCCTCCACGACGGCGAGGCGGAAGGTTTCCAGGTCGTAGCCTTCTTCGCCGTGACCCTCGCCCTCTTCCTCGTGCTCCTCCTCGCTGGCCAGGGCTTCATAGCGGATATCAGGGGCGTCAATGGGTTGCATGTGCATCACGAACCGACCGCCGCGCCCATCCGGGCCATGGCAGGAGACACAGGCGAGGGGCATCCTGCCCATCATGCCGACCGCCGGGCCGCCTGAGTACGTGATGATCTCGCCGCGCTCGTTTGTGGCGGTGAAGTAGATGCGCTCGCCGTTGGACGAGAAGCCTCCACCCCACCAGCCTCCCGGACGCGTCCCACGATAGGGGGCAAAGCCACCCCAATAGGGTGCACAAGCCGCCAGAAGGAGGCTGCCCCCCAGGACGATCAGGATCGCTCGATGGACTCCTTTCATTGTTCCGTCCTCCTCAACGCCATACTGCCCCGGCGCGCGGACGCGGCGCGCCACACGCGGGGCAGGTCGTCTCTTCGGGCGAGAGGATGTGACCGCAATAGGCGCACGGCTGGGGTTTCAACGCCGAGCCGCACGTGGGACACCAGGAGAAACTGGCCTGTACCGGCGTTTTGCAGGTCGGGCAGGTCAGCGGCGCCGGTGCCGCCGCCTCGCGGATGGGCGCGGGCGCGCGCGGCATGGTTTCCTGGGGCAGGGAGACCTGTTGTACCGTGCGCAGAAGGCCTCGAATGGGTCCACCACACATTGTGTGTTCTCCTTTTTTTCTCAGTTTGTCGCATTCGACTGGCTCAG
>RFJH01000094.1 GCA_003694975.1 Anaerolineae bacterium
CGTGATTGATATCTACATGCCCGATATGAAATACGCAGATAGCGAACCGGCGCATCGCTTTTCCCGCGTGCGCGATTACCCTCAAGTCAACCGTGCTGCGGTGCGAGAGATGCATCGTCAGGTGGGCGATCTGGAGATTGACGAACGTGGCCTGGCACGGCGCGGATTGCTGGTGCGTCACCTCGTCTTGCCGAACGGCCTGGCGGGGACGGGGAAAATTGTGCGCTTCCTGGCCGAGGAGATTTCGCCGAACACCTATTTAAATTTGATGGATCAGTACCGACCGGAATATCACGCGCATCGTTTCCCCGAACTGAGTCGGCGCATCACTCCGCAGGAATACGAAGCCGCTCTCAGGATGGCCCGTGAGGCCGGCCTGCGACGGCTTGACCGGAGGCGGGCACTCTGGCTGTTCTTCTGAGGCGGCGCCCCGGACATCAGCCGACGGCCCGCATTTTCCACTCCCCTTTGCGTTCGTCCAGGTAATGGATTTCAAAGCGGACGCGTGGTGCATGTGGCTCGCTGAAGTCCACGCGCACCAGGCCGTAGTTAATGGCGCTGACGCAGAAATGTTTTCTTTGATGGTGCACGGCACCCGAAAGGATAGGGATATAGGTAAAGCGGGAGAGCCAGTTGGGGTTTTGCTCAAAAGGGGAGGCGCAGAATTCCCATAGTGGGATGGCTTTCTGGTTGGGGCCGTAGAGTTCGGCGGAGACGGCGTGGGCAGAATGTAGATCGCCGGCGAGGAGATATACCCCTTCGATGCCGTTGGCTGCCAGGAAGTGGAGCAGGCGGTCGCGCTCACGCGGGTACCCCGACCAGCGGTCACGTGCCACGTCAACGAACATGGTAAAGAGGAGCGCCGATGAGGTGACCAGGAACTTGATCGGGTAGGTGTCTTTGACGTTCAACAACCATTCTTCCAATGCCGCCCATTGTTCTTCGCCCAGCATGGTTTGTGCGCCTCGACCACGGACACGCATGGTGCGGGTGTCCATGACGAAGAAGGCCGCGGCCCCGAAGGTGAATGTGTAGGCCAGAGACCCTGTGTCCTTCGTTTCGAGCGTGTAGAGGCCGCCGCGGTTGAGGCGGGGCGGATGGAGCATGGGCGGAGCGTGCATGCCCTGGTGTTCCCAATAGGCTTGCAGGGCGTAACGCACGCGCTGCGGGGGTAACTGGCGCTCCTGGGGCGGACGTCCCTCGATCCAGCGGATAAATTTATCCAGGATGGGGATGTCCGCCCATTGGCGTTCACTGTCCAGCCAGTGCCAGTCGTCATCCACTTCGTGATCATCCAGAATCATAAAGGCGGGAAGACGACTCAGCAAGTCGCGCAGGGGGGGATTTGACCAGACATGGGCATAGACGGCGCGGTAGTCTTCCAGCGTGGTCGCCACTTTGCCGATGCCGTTGTACTTCCACTGGTCGGCGTAAATCTGATCGCCGATCATCAGGAGGAAGCGCAGGTCATCGGTCTCCAGGCGGCGGATGATGGCGCGGAACGCCTGGCCACTGTGCTCCGTCGTCGGGCGGAAGCAGGAGCCGAAGACGAAGTTGAAGGAGCGGGGTTCGCCTGGGGGCGGGAACGTGGTAAAGGACGGGAAGCGTTCTCCCTGCGGCAGATCGGGGCTGAGGGTCAGGGCGTAGTAGTAGGTGGTCTCCGGTTGAAGGTTGCGGATTGGGACGACGCCGGCAAAGCCGTTCTCGGCTTGCAGGGGGGAGGTGCCCGCCGGTTGTGCGTCGCTCAGGTCGGGTTGTTGACCGAGGAAAGCGTGCAGCGTACCTTCGCCGTCCGCACGCGCCCACAGGTTGACGCTCTGGTGCGAGAGACCGCCGATGATTGGGCCGAGGATGAGGCGATGCGCGATGTTGTTCATGGTCGAAAGGTTATGTTTCGTCTTCTGTGAGTTTGTAAACGCGGTCCTTCCGGCGCACGCGTTGTTTTACCTTGATAGCGATTTCCTCTCCCGGTTTTCCTTCCTGGATGGGACGGTGTTCGATCTGCATTGAGGTCACCTCTTGCATGAAGTCGGTGGAGTGCCCCAGGAAGTGGACTTTGTCGCCGATTTTGATCTCGCCGCTGAGTGCGATGACGGCGACGCCGATTTTGTTGAAATAGTGTGTCACTTCACCGATCTGTACACCGGTCATCTCTGCCTCCTTTCTTGTAGAAAGCGGGTAAATCTGCCGCGATGGAGGCTGCGGTGTATTCTCAGTTTAGCATATTTCAGTGCCAGATGTCGCCGTAGGGGTGTTCTCCCCGGATGAGTTCGCCGCGCTCGAAACGCTGCGGAGCGAGGGAGGAGATGTCCACCGTAGTGGCTTTACCATCAAGGATCAGTTCGGCCATGCAGGCGCCGACGGCGGGCGAGATTTTGAAGCCGGTGCCGCTGAAACCACACTGGACGTAGAACCCTTCTGGCCCGATTTGCCCCAGGATGGGGCGTTGATCCGGGCTGATGCCGTCGTAGCCGCCGTGGTGGCTGTGCACGGCACCGCGTTCCAGGATTGGAACGCGGCGGGTGATGCGCTCGATTGCCCTTTCCACGAAGCCAGGGCGAGCGCGGTCGGTGTATCCTTCGGGGGATTCCCCGATGGGGTTGTCGTCTTCCAGGCCGACCAGGGTCAATCTTCCGGTCTCAGGGCGGAAGTACATGGAGAGGATGTTGTCTATGACGGTAGGGTGACCAGGGCCCATCTCGGTGGGGCGTTGCACAAACATGACGTCGTGCCGCCACGTATCTACCGGCAGGGTGACCCCGGCCATCTTCGCGATATCGGCAGCCCAGGCTCCTGCCGCGTTGACCACGATGGGAGCAGAGAAATCGCCCTGGCTGGTCTCCACACCGATCACTTTGCCCGAGGCGACCCGTATGCCGGTCACGGTGCATTCCTGAATCAGGCGCGCTCCTCGCTCGCGGGCGGCGTTCAGGAAGGCCGTTGCCGTGGCCGTGGGGTCGGCGTATCCCGATTCCGGCTCGTAGGCCGCGATGTTGAAATCGTCCACGCGGTAGTGGGGTGCCAGACGCTTCACGTCGTCCGCTGTGATGAGCAAAGCAGGGATGCCAATGCGCTGGTGCATGGCGACGTTTGCTTTGAGATGCTCCTCGAGTTCCGGAGGGACAAGTTGGATGAAGCCTGTGCGGGTGAACCCGCAATCCCCGCCAACGCGCTCGTTCCAGTTGATGAAGTACTGAAAGGAAACCCATGCCAGGCGGGATTCGATTTCCAGGTCGTAGTGCATGCGCACCAGCCCACTGGAGCGACCGGTTGCTCCGGCGGCAACGGTCTTTCGTTCGAGGACGATGGCCTTGACGCCACGCTCGGCCAGGTGGAAGGCCAGGCTTGCGCCGTGTACGCCTCCGCCGATGATAAGGGCGTCCGCTGTGGTGGACATACCGCCTCCTTGCTTGACTTGTTGACACTGTGCAGGAGATATTGTAATATACCTTTAGCATCCCCGTCTTTTTCCCTGAAAGGAGGTGTAATGGGGGGAGGGTGGCGTACGTATTGTTTTGGGAGTGTTTCGCCTTTTTTCGCTGAAAGGAGTATTTAAGATGTTTTTGCAAAAGAGGGTTGTGTTGGTTGTGAGTGCCGCCATGTTGCTGGTCTCGGTGGCCTGTGCCGCTTTTGGAACGCAGGCGCCCACTGCCACGCCGTATCCCACCTATACGCCATACCCTGAGCCGACTCCTTACCCGACGTACACGCCACTGCCTTCCCCGGGGGAAAACGGTATTCCCGCCGGAGAGGATGAAGGCGCTTTTTTACAGGCGCTGGTGGACGCGGCAGTCGCGCGCGGGTACGATGCGGAGGTGCGACCGTTGAGCGGCGGAGGGGCTTATCTCCGTCTTGTGACGCCCTCATCGTTCATTATCACGGCTGAGTACCATTACGACATCGGTGCCGGCATCAATTTTTTGCACTTTGAGGCCTCCTACGGAATCAAGGCAGGGACACCAGACCTTTCCGCCCGTATCAACGAGTTCAACGCGAATTATACGTTTATCCAGGCCTACCAGCGGGAGGACACTTTTACTTTTGTCTCGACGCTGGCTTTTGGCCCTTCCCTGGATCCCGATTTCTTCTTTGATTTCGTAAACACGTTCGAGGATGCCGTCAACATTCTCTCTGATAATTTCTCCGATGTGCTGGAGTGACGCGGTCACCCCGATCGCGTGCCTGCCCCCATCCTCCAGGGGATGGGGGCTTGTTTTCTCTGCCGCTATAATTGGCGCATGACAGACCTTCCTTCTGACTTCCTCGAAAACTTGCAACGCGCGGTGAGCGGCGAGGTGCGCGTTGACCCCGTGACGCGCCTCCTCTACAGCACCGATGCGTCCATTTATCAGATTGAGCCTCTTGGGGTGGTCTTTCCACGCACTCTGGACGACTTGAACGCAACGGTAGAACTGGCAGACCGCTACGGCATCCCCGTCTTGCCGCGTGGCTCCGGGTCCAGCCTGGCCGGGCAGGCGGTAGGCCCTGCCCTGATTCTGGATACCTCGCGTTACCTGGACCACATCCTGCGCATTGACCCCGAAGCGCGCATCGCCATCGTGGAGCCGGGCGTCATCCTGACGACGCTGAACCGCGCCGCGGCGCGCTACGGGTTGCAGTTCGGTCCGGACCCGGCCTCTGCCGACCGCGCCACCATCGGCGGCGTGATCGGAAACAACGCCACCGGCGCGCACTCCATCCGCTATGGCATGACCGCCGACCATCTTCTATCTGCGGAGGTCGTCCTCGCAGATGGCTCGACGGCGATCTTTGCGCCTCGCTCGCCGGAGGAAGCCTCGCGTCAACCCGGCTTGGCGGGGGAGATTTCACGCGCCGCGATGGAGATTCGCTCCCGTTATGCGGAGGCCATTCGTGCGCGCTGGCCGCGCACCTGGCGTAACACGGCGGGCTATCGCTTGAATTACCTCTTGCCCTGGTCGGCCACACGGCCTCCGCAGTGGGACGGGGCGACCTACCCTGCCTCCGATGGAGGGCAACTGAACCCGGCGCCGCTGCTCGCCGGTTCGGAGGGGACGCTGGCCATTGTCCGCACGGCGACGCTTCGCCTGGTGCCTCGACCGGCTCACACCGTCCTGGCGGTACTCGCTTACGAGAGCATCGTCGCGGCGTGCGAGGCGGTCCCCGAGTTGCTGCGCCGCGATCCGTCGGCGGTGGAACTGGTGCCACGGCAGTTGATCCGTCTGGCGCGAGGGGTGCCGGCGTACGCGCGCGGGTTCGCTTTCGTCACGGGCGATCCGGCGGCGCTCCTTCTGGTGGAGTTTGCTGGGGAGAACCTCTCCGACCTGGAGGGACGCGCGCGCGCCTTAGGAAGCGTTTTGCGTGTAGCCATTTCTAAAGAGGAGCAAGCCCAAATCTGGAACACCCGGAAAGTCGGCCTCGGAATCTTGATGTCGCAGGCAGACGACGCGCGGCCTGTGGCGTTCATCGAGGATTGTGCCGTCCCTGTAGAACGTCTTGGCGAATTTGCCCGCGGGATGAAGCGCATCCTGAACGAGTACGGCACGCAAGCCGCGTTCTACGCCCACGCCTCGGCGGGATGTTTACACATTCGCCCGGCACTCAATCTCAAGACGGGGGAGGGGAGGCGGAATCTCCGCGCCATTGCCGAAGCGACACTCGAACTGGTGCTACGCCTGGGCGGGACGATGACCGGTGAACACGGCGACGGCCTGGCGCGTTCTGAATGGTTGAAGGATGTCTACGGCGAGGAGATTCTCGCTGCGTTCCGGACCCTGAAACGTGCCGCCGACCCAAAGGGCATCCTGAACCCGGGGAAAATCGTAGACGCGCCCCCGATGGACGCGCACTTGCGGTACAACGCGTCGTACCATCCTCGTCCCTGGCTGCCGACTCTGGACTTCTCTTTGCAGGGTGGATTGGTCGGGGCGATTGAGCAATGCAACGGCGCCGGCGTGTGCCGCAAACGAGATGTGGGTGTGATGTGTCCGTCCTTCCAGGCGACGCGCGAGGAAGAACACAGCACCCGCGGACGAGCAAACCTCCTTCGGGTGCTGCTTGCCACCGGAACATCCGACCGCTTTCTTGAAACAGCCGTCTACCAGGCTCTTGATCTGTGCCTGGCCTGTAAGGGGTGTAAGGCGGAGTGTCCCTCCGGCGTGGACATGGCGAAACTCAAGATCGAGTTTTTGCACCGCTATTACCGGTCGCATCGCCGCCCCTGGCGGGATTATCTTTTCGGCTATCTTGACCTGTGGGCGCCTCTGCTCGCCTCGCTTGGCCCCCTGGCCAATGGGTTGCTGTCGCGCCCTGCCTTCAAGGCGGTGATGGAGCGACTTTTGGGAATTTCCGCCCGTCGCACCTTTCCTGCTTTCCGAAAGCCGCGACGACCGAATTTTGTGGCCGGTCAGGATGCGGACTCTACTACGCGGCGTATCTGTCTGTATTTGCCAGATGCCTTCACGCGCTACGTAGAGCCGGATGTCGAACGGGCTGCGATGACCGTCTTGCGCGCCGTCGGTGTGACTCCGGTGCCGTTGCCCGTTTTGGGCGCCGGGCGGACGTTGCTTTCCAAAGGGTTCCTTGAGGCTGCGCGACGTCGGGCGCAGCGCGTCCTGGAGGCCGTGCGGGTTACGGATCCAACAGGGCAAGTACCGGTTGTGGGAGTGGAGCCGTCCGAGGTGTATGTGTTGCGAGACGAGATACGCGCGTTGTTGCCGGAGCACCTGGGCGAGGTAGAAAAACTGTCTGCCCGTACCTGGACGCTGGAAGAGTACTTGCTACGTCTGCCGGGGGTGATGGACGGCGCTTTGCGTGTAGCCAATTCCACACCACCCATCCTGCTCCACGGACACTGCCACCAAAAAACCCAACCCCCGGCTCCTGACGGCCTTCCAATAGGCCAGGAAGCCAGCGCAGCACTCTTACGCGTCCTCGGCTTCGATGTGGACGTCGCGCCTACAGGGTGTTGCGGCATGGCAGGCGCGTTTGGGTACGAGTCGGAGCACTACGACCTTTCTATGCAGATAGGAGAATTGGCTTTGTTCCCACTCGTTCGTGAGAGCGTTTCGGAGGGGCGCCTTCTCGTCGCTCCCGGTGCATCGTGCCGCTCACACATCGCGGACGGCACCGGTGCGTCCGCTTTACACCCGGCGCAACTCATCTCTAATTTCACTCTAATCTACTCTAACGGGAATCTAACAAACCAATAGTAGGATAATGACCTGAGCGAGGACGAGTTCAGTTTACGGTGAACCATCGCGCATAGCATCACGGTTGCAAGGCATCGGCGCGAGGACATTGGTGCAATTTCTCTGCGTGTTCCGCACGGTCGGCCGCGCCGGTGCGAACTTCTCATCCAGGAGGTAAGGTATGTTGCGGCAGTTTCGTCTCTTCGCTTCGTTCATCCTGCTGGCTGTTTTGACTGTGATGGCACCCCTCCCGGTCGCAGCGCAGGAGGGAGGAACGCTCTCGTTGAGCACTCCGTACCCCAGTCTTGTCATCGGCGTGGGGGAGACGCTGACGATAGATGTAGACATTCATTCCACTGTCTCACAGGTTGTTGCGCTGGACGTCGCCAACGTTCCTGATGGCTGGACAATCGAGTTTCGCGGCGGTGGCCGGACTATCCGCTCGGTTTACGTAGATGCGGATTCTACGGCCAATATCAAGGCGCGCGTGGAACCTCCTGAGGATGTTCAGGCCGGAACGTACACCTTCCAGGTTGTGGCGCGCAGCGGTAATGAAGAGGCCACTTTGCCTGTGGAACTGGTGGTACGAGAGAAAGCACCGGCACAGTTGACGCTTTCCACCGATTTTCCCACCATCCGTGGGACTTCGGATACCACCTTCCGTTACAGCGTGACGTTGAAGAACGAAGGCGATGAGGAGATTACGGCGAATCTGGTTGCCGATGCACCGGCCGACTTCCTGGTCACCTTCAAATCGGCGGGTAAGGACATCACCAGCCTTCCGATTGCTCCTGGAAGTTCCAAGCGACTGGATGTCTCGGTTGAGCCGATCGCCGATCCTCCGGCGGGAAGTTACCAGGTGATGATCTACGCCCAGGGTGGTGATGTG
Source organism: Anaerolineae bacterium (assembly GCA_003694975.1). GTDB lineage: Bacteria > Chloroflexota > Anaerolineae > Anaerolineales > Villigracilaceae > J097. The sequence continues at coordinate 8,059 of RFJH01000094.1, forward strand.
GAGGCCAGCCTGCCTCTGGTTGCGGAGGTCGTTGGGCGTCCAAACCTGGATGTCACCACGCCGGATGGACGTCTCTCAGGTGATGTATACCTGGGTCGAGAGAACACCATCAATCTGGTCGTGCGCAATCAGGGCAGCGCGCCTGCGATCGGCGTACAGGTAAGCGCCAGCGCTCCGGCGGGGTGGACGGTCACCATGGACCCTGAACAGATTGATGAAATCGCCGCGGGGGATGAGGTCAACGTGACCGCTACGGTGAAACCGGCGGAGAAAGCCGTTGCCGGCGATTACATTATCACTTTCCGCGCCTCGCCAACGGAAGGCGCTACCGATTCGACCGAGTACCGCGTTACCGTGCGCGCTTCCACGCTATGGGGATTGGTCGGTGTGGCGTTGATCGCAGTGGCTATCGGTGTTGTTGCCCTGGCCGTCACGCGCTTTGGCCGTCGCTAACGCTCACTCGATACCTTCAAATTGAGGAGGGTTGAGATGAGCGAGACGGTCATCGAAACCAGAAACCTGACGAAAAAGTACGGCGATTTCGTCGCCGTAGATAACCTGAATCTGCGTATCCAAAAAGGCGAGGTTTTTGGCCTGCTTGGACCCAACGGGGCCGGCAAGACAACAACGCTCTTGATGCTCCTCGGCCTCTCGGAGCCGACGGCAGGCGAAGTGCGCGTGCTGGGCCTGGATCCGGCACGTCAACCCCTGAGTGTCAAGGCGCGGGTGGGCTATCTCCCCGATCAGATCGGCTTTTACGACGACCTGACGGCGCGGGAGAACTTGATTTACATCGCAAAATTGAACGGCATTCCCCGCCACGAGATTCCAGGTCGGGTAGACGATGTGCTCGCCCGTGTGGGGTTGTCTGATGTCGCCGACCACCGCGTGAGGACGTTTTCACGCGGCATGCGCCAGCGGCTTGGTCTGGCCGACGTGTTGATCAAGCGCCCTCAACTGATCATCATGGACGAGCCGACTCAAGGCTTGGACCCCGAACTGGCACAGCAGTTTCTGCGCATGATCCGTGATTTGAAAGAGGAGGAAATCACCATCTTGATTTCCTCCCACCTCCTGGACCAGGTGCAGGCAGTCTGTGACCGGGTTGGTCTGTTCCATCGTGGACGCATGGTCCTGGAGGGCACGGTGCCGGAACTGGGCCGCAAGGTGCTGGGCGGTGCTTATCGTATTCGCTTGCGCGCCAGGGGCAAAGAAGATGCCATCCTGGAGGCCTTACAAAGCCTTCCTGGAGCAGTGCGTGCACAGCGCGCGGCCAGCGATCTTTATGAGATCGAAGCGGAAAGCGATGTCCGCTCCGAGGCCGCTGCTGCTGTTGTGAAAGCGGGTGGCAAGTTGTTCGCCCTGGATATCGAGGCACAAAACCTGAACGACATCTACGCGCGCTATTTTGAGGAGGTGAAACATGGCCCGGTTGCATGAACGCGAGCGAACTCCCCGGGAACGCGAAGGGTCTCCCTGGACAGGGTTAGGCGCTGTCCTGGCCAAGGAGATGGCCGATCACCTGACCAGCGCGCGCATGTTTATCCTGGAGATTTTGATTGTGTTGACGGCCGTTGGGACCGTCTATGCGGCCTTGCAGGGCATACGATCTGGTGGGCAAACGAAGTTCCTGTTCCTGCGCCTGTTCACCACGGCGCGCGAACCCTTGCCCGCGTTCATCGGTTTTCTGGGGTTCCTCGTTCCCCTGATCGCGATTGCCATGGCCTTTGACGCCATCAACGATGAATTCAACCGTCGCACGATTTCGCGCGTGCTGGCCCAACCCATTTACCGCGATGCGTTGTTGATGGGAAAGTTCCTGGCCGGTTTGTTTACCCTGGCGGTTGTGTTCTCCGCCATCTGGTTGCTGATTTTTGGCCTGGGGATCCTGGGGTTGGGCGTGCCTCCCACCGGCGAGGAGACCGCACGAGCGCTCTGGTTCCTGCTGGTGACGATTTTCTACGGCGGCATCTGGATGTCGCTCGCGATGACGTATTCCATCATCTTCCGCTCGCCTGCCACGGCAGCGCTGGCGTCCATTGCCACGTGGTTGTTCTTCACCGTTTTCTGGGACATGGTGGTAGGCCTGGTCGTGCGCCTGTTCCAACCGGCGCAGGTGTTTAGCCTGGAGCAGGCGCTGCAACTGGCGCAACTGGAACTGAACCTTGCGCGATTCTCTCCCAACACCCTCTTCGCCGAGGCAACCATCATCCTATTGCGCCCCTCCGTGCGATCACTGGGCATCGTGCTTCCTATCCAGTTAGATCGCGCGTTGCTGGGTTCACCGCTCCCACTCAGCCAGAGCCTGGTGTTGATCTGGCCCCATCTAACCGGCCTGATTGCCGTAACCATCTTGCTCTTCGTAGTTGGATACGTACTCTTCCAGCGGCGAGAAATCCGGGCCTAGAGAAAGCCCCTCACTCCTGTGAGGGGCTTTTCATTTTGACGCTATTGAACGATGAAGTGGCCACTCAGTAAACAATGATTTTCGTAGCCGTCGGTGTCGCGGTAGGCTGGCGAGGACGTGGGGTGCGCGGCGCGGGTGTAGGCTCCTCTTTGGGGCATATCAGAGATTCGTAGCCGGTTGGGGTGAAGCCGTAGGCCTCGCGGCAGGTGTTATCTACGGCATAGACCTCCTTGATGGGGTAATACTTTTCGTTTTTCTCCGGCGAACCGGCCTGCTCCTCGGTGAAGCGGTCGTTGTAGTAATATTTCGAGGGGTCTTTGATACCCCCATCGGCTACCACGCCCCACATGAACGTTGAGCCGACGAGCGTGCGCTTGAAGGCAAACTGCAATACAGAGGCAGCCGTCGGGTCAATGCGCACCCAGGCCAGGTCGGGGTCGTCGCCGCGGCCGCCATCGAAGATCAGGGTCTCGTAGCCATCACCGGGGTAGGGAGCATCGGAACGGTCTGGCGAGACGCCGCCGGTATCATGGTTCCGGTCGGCGAAAACCTGCACGTGGTCGGCGCTCCAGGTCGTCGAGAAGGGCGGGGCAGCCCAGATCAGGTAATCGCCGTGACCGTCGCGGTCCAGATCGAGTTCCACCCCGTAGCGGGGGTCGAGTTCGGCGTTGTTTACGTCACTGTTGTTCAATTCAACGAAGACGTAGTACCATGTTGCATCGGCAATGATACGGAAGCGCACGATATCCAGGAAAGGCAGGTAGTCCATCGCCTGACGGGTAAATGGGCGCTCGAAGCGATTGAGTTTGTAGGAATCGCCATAGGGCGCGCGGTGCTCCGGTGCCGTGCCTTTGGAATCCACATCGTATGAGATGGGGCCAGAAAGATGGACCTCTGCCGGCGTGGTAGTATGTGCGATGGTCGGGGTTGGCATCGGCGTCCCAGACGGCGCGGGCGGCGGTGTGGAGGGGGCAAGGGGAGTATAGATGATGACCGGTATCGGCGTGGGCGTAAGAGAAGGGAGATTGCACGCCAGAAGTACGATGCACGCGACGAAAAGCCCAAGCAATCGAGGCAGGCGAGACATCAGCACTCCTCCTTAACTTACTTGTGGTTATGGGGCGACACAGTGGTAAACTACTGCGGCGATATATCTGGGGTCGATCACCCAGGCGCAACCGGCTGCCTCGCAACTGGCCTGGTCATGATATTGCCCGGGGTTCACGCAGCCGACCGTCTGTGTGGCCGGAGGGGCCTCCGGTCGCGGGCAAAGCAAGGGCTCATACCCGTTCGGCGTGAAGCCGTAGGCTTCGCGGCAGGTATTGTCTACGGCGTAGACTTCGTTGATGGGGTAATACGGCTCGCTTTTCTCCGGCGAACCGGCCTGCTCTTCGGTGAAGCGGTCGTTGTAATAATATTTCGAGGGGTCTTTGATCCCCCCATCGGCCACCACGCCCCACATGAACGTCGAACCGGCCAGGCTCCTTTTGAAAGCGAACTCAATGAGGAAACTGCCGGTGGGGACATAGCGCACCCAGGCCAGGTCGGGGTCGTCACCGCGGCCACCGTCGAAGATCAGCGTCTCGTAGCCGTCACCGTTATAAGGGGCATCGGAGCGCTCCGGGGAGGGACCGCCGGTATCGTGATTCTTGTCCGCATAGACCTGCACGTGGTCTGCCGACCACTGGTCGGTGAAGGGCGGGGCAGCCCAGATCAGGTAATCGCCGTGACCGTCGCGGTCCAGATCGAGTTCCACCCCGTAGCGGGGATCGAGTTCGGGGTTGTTCGGATCATCGCCGTTCAATTCGGCGAAGACATAGTACCAGGTGTCGTCCGCTGTGATGCGGAAGGTGACGATATCCAGGTCGGGCAAATAATCCATCGCCTGACGGGTGAAAGGACGCTCGAAGCGGTTGAGTTTGTAGGAATCGCCATAGGGCGCGCGGTGCTCCGGCGCCGTGTCCTTTGAATCCACGTCGTAGGCAATCCCCGAGGGGAGTTTCATCTCAACGGGATACAGGGAGTGGGTAATCGGCGTTTCGGTTGGCGCAGCCGTGGCCGTAGGGGGCTCGGGCGACGGCGGCAGCGAAGTGGGCTGCGAGGACGTCACAACGACAACAACGGGTATGGGGGTTGGGGTGGGGGACATAAAAGGGACAGTACACGCCAGCGTGACGAACAGGGCGAGCACCGCGGCTACAAGCCGATGGCGAATTGACATTTTCCCGGCCATTTCATCCTCCTGATTGCTGTGAGAAGAGACGGTTGCCAATTGTCCCGGCGCAAAAGTGTCCTGATTACATTATGATACTTTGCCGGGCGAAAACAAGCCCCCCAGGAGGTCTACTGGCCTTTCCATAAGACCTCGAGGAGGAAAGGGACGATGTCGGTCAGATCGTGCAGGCGCTCAAGAGAAGCGTTGCGGACGGCCTTCGCACCAATTAGAAGACACGGGACAGGGTTCGCGGTGTGTCGGCGCGTCGAGAGGTCTTCCATGTTGCCGTGGTCGGAGGTGAGGAGGAGCAGGTAGTCTTCCCTCCCCGCCCAGGCCTCCAGCAGCCCGGCGAGGACGCGGTCGATGGTCTCGAGTTGACGGCAGGCCCAGGCCATATCCTGGCGATGACCGGCGTAGTCGCTGGCCCAATATTCAAAGAGAGCGAAGGTATATTCTTCGGCGAGGGAGGCCATGCGGTGACCGGCTTTCTCCGGTGCAAGGAGCGGCACGTTTTGGAAGCCCAGGTGGTCGCGCCATCCCTGGCCGGTGAAGTCGGCAGATAGGGCGCGTCCGGCCATCAAGTCTTCGTGGGTAAAGAGAGGGTATCCTGCTCCGGTGACGGCCATGGGAATGGCAGAGTAGAGCCGACGCCCGCTTTGGATGGCCTGGAAATAGCGCGGTGGGTAGGCATTCAGAAGAGCGGCGCGATACCCTCGCGCTCGCAGACGAGAGAAAATCGTCTGCCCGTTGAGATAGGCGGCGACTTCAGGATTGGGCTTGGGGCCGTAGTGATAGCCCAGTTGCGCCGGCACGTTGACGCCGGTCAACAGGGCGGCCTGTCCCGTGGCCGATTGGGGGAGGCCATCCACGCCGAGGGAGGCATCCAGCGCCAGAAGCGAGGCGTCTTTCCCGTGATACGGAGCATCGCCCCGCAGCAGGCGGCGTCCATCGAGCAGGGAGCGCAGTGTGGGCATGGCCGCGCGGGCCAGAGGGTTGAATTCGGGACGATCTTCTCCCAGCCCGACGCCGTCCAGGAAGAGAAAAAGGACTTTCATGCCGTTTTCTGATACAGGACCCAGACGGATGAGCGACCAACCTTGTCGCTGCCCTCCTCTCTGCGGACGAGACGCATCGAGGCGGGGACCATGTCGAGGTCGGACGCGACCAGCCCGGGTC
>RFJH01000001.1 GCA_003694975.1 Anaerolineae bacterium
GAAGAGGCCGCGGCGCGCGTGGAGATTACGCGCGTCTTCCACCCCAACCCGGAAAACCACCGCCGCTACGAGGACCTCTTCCGCGCCTTCCTGGAACTCTATCGGCGCAACAAGAGCCTCTACCACCGCCTGAACCGCTCCACTGCCTTATCCGGAGTCACCCCATGAACGATCTCATCGAGCGAATGCAACGTCTTTTGGGTTTTCTCCCGCCCTCGCTGGTACGCCGGTTAGAGGGGCTCCTGCGTCGCCTGCCCGCCGTGCAGCGCATGATGGACGAAGAACTGGCCTCCGTGGAGGAGGCCCTGGAGCCGGCCCTCAAGCCGTATCGCGGCGAGTTCCCCTCGTACACCCGTCTGCCGGAACGCGGGGAGTCGCGCCAGAGCATCCTGGAGCAACTGGAAGCCCTCCAGGCGCGCGAGCGAGCACGCTGGGAGGAGGGACGCGTCTCCGGCGCCGTCTACCACGGCGACGAGAGCCACATCGCCTTCCTCAACCGCGTCTACGCCCTGCACTCCCAGGTCAATCCGCTGCACGCCGACATCTGGCCCAGCGCGGCCAAGTTCGAGGCCGAGATCGTCGCCATGACCGCCCACATGCTCGGCGCGGCGCAGGTCGAAGACCCGATCTGCGGCACGGTCACCTCCGGCGGCACAGAGAGTATCTTGATGGCAATGAAGACATACCGCGATTGGGCGCGCCGGGAGAAGGGCATCAAACGCCCGATGATCCTCGCCCCTGAAAGCGCCCACCCGGCCTTCGACAAAGCAGCCCAATACTTCGGCATGGACATCGTTCGCACCCCGCTGGGGCCGGATTTTCGCGCCGACGTGAAGGCTATGCGCAAGGCGATTCGCCGCAACACGGCGGTCATCGTCGGCTCGGCACCCTCCTTCCCACACGGTGTGATCGACCCCATCGCCGAGATGTCCGACCTGGCAAGGCAACGCGGTATCGGCTTCCACACCGACGCCTGCCTGGGCGGTTTCATCCTCCCCTGGGCGGAGAAACTGGGCTACCCCGTCCCACCCTTCGACTTCCGCCTCCCCGGCGTGACCTCCATCTCCGCCGATACGCACAAATACGGCTACGCCGCCAAAGGGACCTCGGTGGTGCTCTACCGCACCCCCGAACTGCGCCGCTATCAGTACTTCACCGCGACCGACTGGCCCGGCGGCCTCTACCTCTCTCCCACCATGGCCGGCAGCCGACCCGGTGCCCTGCTCGCCGTCTGTTGGGCGGCCATGATCTCGCTCGGCGAGGAGGGCTATCTGGAGGCGACGCGCCGCATCCTGGAGACGGCCACGACCATCCGACGCGGCATCGAAGCCATCCCCGACCTGCGCGTCCTCGGCGACCCGCTTTGGATCATCGCCTTCACCGCGCCCGACCTGGATATCTACCGCGTTCTGGACGCGCTGAGCGCGCGCGGCTGGAGCCTGAACCCCCTGCAGCGCCCTCCGGCATTGCACATCGCCATCACCCTGCGTCACACGCAACCCGGCGTGGCCGAACGTTTCCTCGAAGACCTGCGCGAGGCGGTCGCCCATGTCCGCGCCACGCCCGGAGAGAAGGGCGAGATGGCGCCCATCTACGGCATGGCGGCCACCCTCCCCCTGCGCGGCGTGGTGGACGAGGTGCTCCGCCGCTACCTGGATCTGCTCTACAAGGAATAGGCCATGCTGGACCGCGAACGCCGCGAGGCCTTCTGGTCGCAACTGGATCGGGAATTCGATCTGGTCATCATCGGCGGTGGCATCACCGGTGCGGGCATCCTCGCCGAGGCGACGCGCCTGGGCCTGCGTGCCGCGCTCTTCGAAGCCGCCGATTTTGCTTCCGGCACATCCAGTCGCTCCTCAAAACTCGTCCACGGCGGGCTGCGTTATCTGCGCAATGCCCAGGTCAAACTGACGTGGGAATCGGTGCGCGAGCGCGAACGCCTGCTCAAGGAGGGACGCGGCCTGGTCTCCCCTCTGCCCTTCCTGATGGCGAACTTTCGCGGCGAGCGCCTCCCGCCCTGGCTCTTCGGCATCGGCCTGACCATCTATGACCTGATGGCCTTGAAATGGAACCACGCTGCCCGCACCGCTCAGGAACTGCGTTCCCTCTGCCCTCCTCTGACCTCGCCCGATCTGGTCGGCGGCTACCGCTATTTCGATGCCCGCGTGGACGATGCCCGTCTGGTGCTGCGCCTGGTGCTGGAAGCCATCGCTCGCGAGGGGGTGGCGCTGAACTATGCCCGAGTGGTGCGCCTGCTCACACGGCGGGACGGTCGCGTCTGCGGGGTGGCGGTTCGGGATGAGAATCCGTCCGGGCAGGGACGCACGCGCGAGGTCCGCGCGCGAGTCGTGGTCAACGCAACGGGAGCGTGGGCAGACGAGGTGCGCGCACAGGTCGGGGGGCGGAGGCGCCTGCGGCGTCTTCGCGGCGGTCATCTTGTCTTCCCCTTCGAACGCCTCCCTCTGACGCGCGCCGTCACGTTCCTGCATCCGCGCGACGCTCGTCCCGTCTTCGCCGTTCCCTGGGAGGGAGTGACGTTCTTCGGCACAACGGACGTAGACCACCGCGAGCCGCTGAGGAGCGATGTGCGCATCAGCGAGGCGGAAGCAGAGTACCTGCTCGAAGCCCTGCGCTTCGCCTTCCCCGACTTGAGCCTGAGCAAGCGAGATGTGCTCAGCACCTACGCCGGCGTGCGCGCCGTGGTGGATACCGGCAAGGCCGACCCGTCGAAGGAATCGCGCGAGTTCGTGCTCTGGCGCGAGGCCGGCCTGCTGACCGTGAGCGGCGGCAAGTTGACCACGTTCCGCTTGATGGCGCACCACGCCCTGCGTGCCGTCCGCGCCGCCCTGCCGGAACACGAAGTCCCGCGCCGGAGCGAACGCATCTTCGACCCCTTACCTGCGGAGGCCACCCTGAGCGACCTGCCGCCTGAACACCGTCTGCGGCTGCTTGGGCGATACGGACGTTGGGCGGCGCGACTGGTAGAGATTGCCTCCCCCGATGAACTCGAACCGATTGCCCCTCTGCCTGCCCTGTGGGCCGAACTGCGCTGGGCGGCCCACGCCGAGGCCGTCCTCCACCTGGACGATCTCCTCCTGCGCCGCGTGCGCCTGGGGTTGACCTTGCCCCAGGGCGGCCTGGAACACATCGAGCGTATTCGCGCTCTCGTGCAAGGAGAACTGGGCTGGGACGATGACCGCTGGGAGCAGGAAGTCAGAGACTATCGAGAGCGGTGGCAACGGTTCTATTCGCCTGTATAATAGATCTGGTCGTCCACGGCGCAGGAAGCGCAAGGAGGTCTCAATGAAACGTCTGTTCCTCTTCTCCATTCTGGCCTTCACTCTGGCACTCGCCCTCTACGGCGGCACACTCACGGCGCGCGCCGAAAACCCCACCGCGACGCCCTCTCCTTCCGGGACGCCCGCGGCCTCCCCTACCCCAACGCCGACGTTCACGCCCTCACCCACCCCTGAGCCGGTCAAGCCGGTGGGATGGGCGCTGGTCAACGTCCCGCCGCGCGGCGTGCTGCGTATGCGCTCCTGGGCCGGCACGGAGTACCGCATCGTGGGAGCACTCGCGCCGCAACAAAAGGACGTCCCGTTGACCGGCGTCACCTGGGGAGAACGTCCGCGCATCTGGTATCAGGTACGCCGCAGCGGAGGAGGCGTCGGCTGGATCAGTTCGTACTACGTCGTCGAATACGTCCCCCCGGCGGACTTCTGCCGCGACACGCGCGTGGAGGCGTTGCTCACCGACCTGACCACGGCCATCAAGAACGAGGACGGAGAGGCGCTTTCCGCCCTGGTCAGCCCAATGCACGGCATGACCGTGCGCCTCGCGCCGAAGGGCGTCTCCGTGAACTACCTGCGCTACGTGCCGTACCTGTTCACCAGCACCTATCCTGTGAACTGGGGACGGCCCTCTGCGGCGAGCAGCGCGGTCATCGCGCCGTTCAAGGACGCCTTCGGGCCGCGTCTGCAGGCCGTCTTCGGCACAGCGTATGAGAAGTCTTGCAACGACGCGAGCAAGGTCAGCGGCGTGGAGCAGCCCTGGCCGGAAGAGTACGCCAATGTGAACTTCTACACCCTCTACGTCCCGCCGAAGGAGGGGGAGAGCACAGGCCGCGCCTGGCTGGTCGGAGTGGACTACGTGGATGGGAAGCCATACGTCTTCGCGTTGCTCTACTATGGGCCATAATTGCGTGAGGGACATATGTCCACCGAATTGCTGAACTGGGTGCACGACTACCTGGAACGGGACGAGGATATCGTCGTTCCCATCAAGAAAATGTGGAAC
>RFJH01000095.1 GCA_003694975.1 Anaerolineae bacterium
GGCGAAGGGCGGTTGATAGTACGTGCACAGGATCAGGTTGTCGGCCACGGGGTAGGAGAGCACCAGGCCGTGCCGCTGACGGTCTTCGGGCACGTGCGCCAGGCCGATCTCAATGAGCGGGCGGGCTGACCTGCCGGTCACCTCCTTGCCGTCCAGGAAGACCCGCCCCCCTCGCACCGGTCGCAGCCCCGTGAGCGCTTCCACGAGTTCCGTTTGCCCGTTGCCCTGGACGCCCGCGATGCCCAGCACCTCCCCGGCGCGCACCGAGAACGAGACGCCGCGCACCACCTCCAGGCCGCGCAGGTCGCGTACGCGCAGGTCTTCGACCCGGAAAACCTCCTCTTTGGGCTTCGCGGCCTCTTTGGGGACTTTCAGGATGACCTCGCGCCCGACCATCATCTCCGCCAGTTGGGCTTCGTTCGTCTCCTCCGGCTTCACGGTGCCCACGACCCGACCGGCGCGCATGACGGTGATGCGGTCGGCAATGGTGAGGACCTCTTTCAACTTGTGGGTGATGAAAATGATCGAGACGCCGCGCTCCGTCAGCCCGCGCATGATGCGGAACAGTTCCTCCACCTCCTGGGGGGTGAGGACGGCGGTCGGTTCGTCCAGGATGAGGATGTTGGCTTTTCGGTAGAGCGCCTTGATGATTTCCACGCGTTGCTGCACGCCGACCGGTAGATCGCCCACGCGCGCGTGAGGGTCAATTTCCAGGCCGTATTGTTGGGAGAGCGCCACGACCTCCTTCTCGACGGCGCGACGCTGGAGGCGCTCCAGTTCGGCTACCCAACCGAAGAAGCCGCGTTGCCACCAGGGTCGTTTCGCCTCGTCCACGCCGCGATGGAGACGCTCCGCGCCGAGCATGATGTTCTCGGCCACGGTGAAGACCGGCACGAGCATGAAGTGCTGGTGGACCATACCGATCCCCAGGGCGATGGCGTCACTGGGGCGATTGATTTCGGCCCGTTCGCCGTTGACCCAGATCTCGCCCTCATCCTGCTGATAGAGGCCGTAGAGGATGTTCATTAGAGTCGTCTTCCCGGCGCCGTTCTCGCCCAGGAGGGCGTGGATCTCGCCCTCGCGCAGGTCAAAGTTCACGTGGTCGTTCGCCAGGACGCCGGGGAACTGTTTGGTGATGCCTTTGGCTTCGAGAACGATGGTCATGCGAGGCCTCCTATTTCTCATAGGGCTGACCATCGGCAGCCGGCGGGATGGTCTTGCCGACGATGCCGGTCAGGATGATCATGGTCAGGATGTAGGGCGCCAGGCCGACGATGTACGAGATTTGCAGGAAAGCCCACTGGGGCGGGATTAACTCGCGGAAGAACTGGAGGTTGATCTGCATGGCCTGGGCAGCGCCGAAGATCAACGCCGCCGTCCAGGCGCCGATGGGAGTCCAGTTGCCGAAGATCATCGCTGCCAGTGAGATGAAGCCGCGTCCGTTTGTCATCAGGGGCTCGAACGAAGGCACCGATTCGATGGTGAAATACGCCCCGGCCAGGCCGGCGAGAAGACCACCGATAATGACGTTGGCGTATCGCACCTTCTCTACGCTGATACCGACCGTATCTGCGGCGCGTGGGTGTTCTCCTACGGCGCGCGTCCGCAGCCCCCAGCGCGTGTAGAACAAAACGTAGTGTGAGACGAAGACCAGGACGATGGCGATAATGGCGATAGGCCGCTGGTCGAACACTTTCCCCAGGGCGTTGGCAAATTCCAGGCATCCCTGAGGCGAGGGCAATAGATTGCAGACAGCACTCAAAGCCTCCGGCACGGGGATGTGCAGCGTGGGCAGCACGCCTGGCGCGTGAGGGACGTTGCCATGAAAGATGCTTCCCTTTTCAAAGAAGAGTTGTCGGTTCAGATAGCCGGTGATCCCTACGGCCAGGATGTTGATCACCGTTCCGCCGATGATCTGGTCTACCTTAAAAGTGACGGATAGGACGGCGAGGAGCAACCCCAACAGGCCACCGACCAGAACGGCGACAATCACCCCCACGATCAGACTGGGCATGGTGGGGTAATGGAAAATGGAGTTCATGTAAATCGCGGCCAGCCAGCCGAAGAACGCTGCTGCCAGCATCATCCCCTCGATGCCGATGTTGATGACTGCCGCGTTCTCGCAGAAGACTCCGGAGAGAGCACCCAGGGTGAGCGGGGTGGCGACCATGAGCGTTGTCGCCAGCATGCTCATGATGATGACCAGGGGTGAGACCTGTGCCTTGCCGATCAACACAACCACGCCGAACAGGATGGCGATGATCAGGAGGATGAAGAGAAAGCGTCTCCAGTCCATGATGTACTCCTACCCTCCCCAACCGCGCGTCAGCACGACGCGCTCGGCGGGGGCTTTGATGCGATAGATGTAGCGGATGATAGCGTCTGCAGCCACGAAGAGCAGGATCAGCGCCTGGATGACCGAGATTACGTCCACCGGGATTTGCGTCAGGAACTGCATACGCGTCGCACCGTTGCGCATGGCGCCGAAGAGCAGGGCAGCCAGGACGACGCCCAGAGGGTGCGTCTTGCCCAGCAGGGCGATGGCAATGGCATCGAACCCGTAGCCAATGGAGAACCCCAGTTCGTGGCGATAGTTCAGCCCGGTGACTTCAATGGCGCCCGCCAGCCCTGCCAGGAGACCGGAGAAGGCCATCGTCAGGATGATGATGCGTTTGACGCTGATGCCGGCGTAGCGCGCCGCGTCCGGGTTGGCACCTACAGTGCGAATCTCAAAGCCGAGCGTGGTCTTCCACAGCAACCACCATGTGATAAAGGCGACAACCAACGCCAGGACGAACCCCCAGTGCACGCGCAGGCCTGGAAAGATGGGGGGGATGCGTGCGCTCTCGGCGATCTGTGGCGTGCGGGCGATGACGTTCGTCGGGCTGGGATCCTTCATCGGGCCGTTGAGCAGATAACTGGTCATGTTCAAGGCGATGTAGTTCATCATGATGGTGTTGATGACCTCGTGTCCGCCTGTGTAGGCCTTCAGTGCGCCCGGAATGGCCGACCAGATCAATCCGGCCAGCATCCCGCCGCCCACGGCCAGCGAGATGTGGATGACAGGAGGGATGGAAACGCCCAGCACGTCCGGCAGGGCGTAGCCAATCCAGGCTGCGGTCACCGCGCCCAGGGCCAGTTGGCCCTCCGCACCGATGTTGAACAGGCCTCCTTTGAACGCCAGCGCCACCGCCAGGCCGGCGAAGATGTAGGGCGTAGCCCACACCGCCGTCTCGCTCAAGGCTTTCTTCGACCCCAGCGCGCCTTGCAAGAGGCCGGCGTAAGCCGCAAACGGGTTGCCGCCTGTAAGCGCGATGACGATGCCACCAACAATCATCGCCGTCAGAATCGCCAGAAGTGGCACCCAGATGGGGGACTCGGCGAGGCTGCGCAGAACCCCCCCGATATGGCCGGTAGATGTTTTCTCCGCGCGATCGGGCATGTGAACTCCTCTTTCCGGAAGGGAATGCACTCATTATAACCAGAAGTGCCCGGTTAAGAAAACGGGGAAAGAGATGAACTCTTTCCCCGTCGCAGGGTCGGAACGGTTTTTGCTTTTACTCCGCCGGCTTGGCAGGAGGAACGCCGGTCTCCAGCGAGCCATCCAGCAAGGCCTGATAGATTTCTTCCA
>RFJH01000011.1 GCA_003694975.1 Anaerolineae bacterium
AACCTATGCCTTCGCTTGCTCGCCTCTTCTCCGAATTTCCCTTGCGCGTGCTGGCCGGTCTTCCGGATGAGACTCTCGTTACCGATATCGTCTCCGATTCACGACGGGCAAAGCCGGGCGCGCTCTTTGTCGCCGTGAGGGGAGGCAGCGTCGATGGTCACGATTACATCCCCGATGCGTTGAAACGGGGTGCAGTGGCTGTCGTAGGGGAAGAGCCTGTCGAGGGCCTCTCCGTGCCCTACATCCAGGTGGAGAACTCCCGGCAGGCACTGGCCTACCTCGCCGCGGCCTTTCACGGCTATCCCGCGCGCCGCCTGACGATGATCGGTGTCACCGGCACGGACGGAAAGACGACGACGAGTAACCTCCTGTACCGGATTCTGCTGGAGGCCGGCCTGAAGGCGGGGGTAATTACCACGGTCAACGCGGTGATCGGCGACGAGGTGATAGATACCGGTTTCCATGTCACCACACCGGACCCGCTCGATGTGCAACGGTACCTCGCCCGCATGGTAGGTGCCGGCCTGACGCACGTTGTGCTGGAGACCACCTCTCACGGCTGGGCGCAATATCGCGTGGATGCCTGTGAGTTCGATGTCGGTGTGGTGACCAACATCACCCACGAGCACCTGGATTACCACGGTTCCTACGAAGCCTATCGCGCCGCGAAGGCGCGCCTTTTCACCTCCCTGGCCGAGACCCTGCCCAAGTCACAAGGCAACCCGCGCCTGGCGGTGCTTAATCGAGATGATATCTCTTATCCCTACCTCGCCGAAGTGACCCCGGTGCGCCAGGTCAGTTATGGATTGGGGGAGGGGGCAGACGTGCGGGCGCTTGAGATACGCTACGATGTCTCAGGAATCCACTTTGTGGCCGAAAGCGAGGATTTTCGCGTCGCGGTTTCCAGCCATCTGGTCGGCGCGTACAACGTCTCGAACTGCTTGGCGGCGCTTGCGGCGGCGGTCTACGGTTTGGGGATCGCGCCGGAAGTCGCCGCGCGAGGGATTGCTACGCTGGAGGGCGTTCCCGGTCGTATGGAGCGCATTGACCTGGGGCAGACGTTCACCGCCATCGTGGATTTCGCCCACACGCCGAACGCCCTCAAGGTCGCCTTGCAGACCGTCCGCGAGATGACAGAAGGGCGCGTGATCGCCGTCTTCGGCTCCGCCGGGCTGCGCGACCGGTTGAAGCGGCGCATGATGGCCGAGGTCTCGGCGGAACTGGCCGATTTCACGGTGTTGACCGCCGAGGACCCGCGCACGGAGTCGCTCACGGCCATTCTGGAGGAGATGGCTTCGGGGGCGCGAGCGCGCGGCGGGGTCGAGGGCGAAACGTTCTGGCGCGTCCCGGATCGGGGCGAGGCGATTCGCTTCGCGCTGCGTCTGGCGCGTCCGGGCGACGTGGTCATCGCCTGCGGGAAAGGACACGAGCAGTCCATGTGCTTTGGTACAATAGAATATCCCTGGGATGATCGGACCGCCATGCGCGCCGCGCTGGCGGAATTGTTGGGGCAGCAGGGACCGCCGATGCCGTACCTGCCCACGCAGGATAAGATGGAAAGGGAGTGGTTGGAAAAATGAACGTGCGCTGGCAGACGCTTATCAAACCTTACCAGGTGCCGGATACGCGTCGCAGTATCTGGCAGATTGCCAACACGCTGATTCCCTATTTCGTACTATGGTATCTGATGATTCGCAGCGTGGAGGTCTCGTATGCTCTGACGCTGCTTTTGGCGTTCCCCACGGCAGGGTTCATGGTGCGCACTTTCATCATCTTCCACGATTGCGGGCACAACGCGCTCTTCAAATCAAAGCGTGCCAATCAGATCGTGGGTATCGTGACCGGGATCCTGACCTTCACGCCCTGGCAGCGCTGGTGGCACGACCATGCCATCCACCACGCCACTGCGGGCGACCTGGATCGGCGCGGCACGGGGGATGTCTACACCATGACGGTGGAGGAGTACCTCGCCTCCCCGTGGTGGAAGAAGGTCGCCTATCGCATTATGCGTAACCCGTTCTTCTTGCTCGTGGTGGGGCCGCCGCTCGTCTTCGCCGTGGTGCAGCGTTTCCCGGCGCGCAAGGACGGCAGGCGGGAACGGGCCAGTGTCTGGTGGACCAATCTGGCACTGGTTCTCTTGATTGGGGGATTGGTCTATCTGGTGGGCTGGCGAACGTACCTGATGGTGCAGTTGCCGGTGCTCTTCCTGGGCACCTCGGTGGGGGTGTGGCTCTTCTACGTGCAGCATAATTTCGAGGGGACGTATTGGGAGCGCCACGCGAAATGGGATTTCTACCGCGCGGCGATGGAGGGCAGTTCGTTCTATAAACTGCCTGCTCTCTTGCAGTGGTTCACCGGAAATATCGGGTTTCATCACATTCATCACCTGAGTCCGCGCATCCCGAATTACAACCTGCCGCGCGCCTACCGTGAGAATCCTGTCTTTCAGGTTAAACCGCTGACCATCCGTGAGAGCCTGAAATCTCTGCGCCTGCGTCTGTGGGACGAGGCGGAGAGACGCCTTGTCGGCTGGGAAGCCCTGAAGCGGTATCGGCATCGCCCTCTGGCCGCCTAGCCGCCATCCGTTCTCCGGGTACACTTTCAGACGGGAGATGGCAGCCTGTGATGGCGGATGTGCCCTGAGATCAGGGCGGGTCGTCTCCCGCTTTCTGCAGGCAATGTTTTCCAATGTTTTGGGTAGCCCGATAGTACAGCCGTCGGGCTTGCAGAAACGCCCTCTCCCTTCTATAATACTTCTACGATGTTGTTGGTAGCCGGGATTGTTCTTTTTGAGATCGGATGATGACGCTGAAACTGGCGCAACTGGAGAGCCGTTTGCAGGCTCTGATTGAGGTGCATCTGGTCAACCTGCTTCCCGGGCGAGAGTTCGAGGGAACGCTGGCCCGGGGGCTGGCGGAGGCCGTGCGCAACAATCTGCTCGTCCGGGCGGATGGCAGCCGGATCGCGCCCAATGTGTATACGTTGATCGTCTCGCCTGAGGTTGGGGAAGCGTGGCGCTCTGCTTCGCATCTGGTCGAGGGGTTGAAGAAGGTCTTGCATGCTGTGGTCAGCGAGGCCGGGATGCAATTTTCCGCTCCGCCGACGATTACCCTTTCGATTGATGCCGGTCTTTCCAGAGACGAGGTGCGTTTTGTCGCCTCCCATAAGGTGGAGACGGTGGGGGATACGGTGGGTATGCCTGTGAAAGAGCCTGCAGAACAAACGGGTGATTCTGGTGAAAACATTCCGGAGAATGCTTTTCTGATTGTTGAGGGAACGAGGATTTTCCCTCTGGAGCGTCCGGTCGTGAACATCGGACGCAGGCTGGATAACCATCTGGTGATTGACGATCCGCGCGTTTCCCGTAGCCATGCTCAACTGCGCGCCATTCGCGGCCGTTTTGTCATCTTTGACCTCGATTCCACGGGGGGAACCTTTGTCAATGGGCAGCGCGTCAGTCAGACCATTCTCTATCCCGGCGATGTGATTTCCCTGGCCGGTGTCCCCTTGATTTATGGTCAGGATAACCCGCCTCCACACATGGACACGGGGGAAACGACTCCCGTCTCGCCCTCCTCAGGAGAGCGCCCTACAGCAATATTGCGGCCTTCCGAGGAAGACGACGAAGGCGAAGAATGAGCGCCACCGCTTTGTTGATCCTGCGCATTCTGCTTGCCCTGAGCCTTTACATGTTGCTTGGCTGGGCATTGTGGTTGCTATGGCGCGATATCCGCCAGCAGGGCGCTCTTCTGGCCGGTCGGAAGGCGCCCTCCATTACCTTGACCGTTCAACGCCCCGGTGCTCCACCGCAGTCGTTCCGCTTTGAGCAGGTTGAGATTACCCTGGGCCGTGACCCGAACTGCGAAGTGCCTCTCGACGATGGGACTGTCTCTGCCCGTCATGCTCGCCTGGCGTACCATCATGGCCAGTGGTGGCTGGAAGACCTGGGATCCACGAACGGTACGCTGCTTAACGGCGAGTTGTTGACGACACCAACGGTGGTCATTAGCGGCGATGAAATCCGGTGCGGTCAAACGACATTGACCCTTGCCCTGACCGCCCATACTCTGATCGCCGATACATTGCGAATCCAATCTGGAGAATGAGTATGCCCGAAAAACCTTCTCTGGCCATTATCGGAGGCTCTGGCCTGTACGCCATGTCCGGCCTGAGCGATACGCAGGAATATGACCTGGATACCCCCTTTGGCAAGCCCAGCGCCCCCATCGTGGTAGGGACTCTCGAAGGGCGGCGCGTGGCCTTTCTTGCCCGTCACGGCATTGGCCATCACCTGATGCCCGGCGAGGTGAATTACCGTGCTAACATCTACGCTCTGAAGTCGCTCGGGGTGGAGCGCGTCGTCAGTATCAGTGCCTGCGGCTCGCTGCGCGAAGACTACGCGCCGGGGCACATCGTCCTCCCCGACCAACTTTTCGACCTGACGCGCGACCGCCCGCGCACGTTCTTCGGCGAAGGCCTCGTTGCGCATGTCAGTGTGGCGGACCCTTTCTGCCCCGATCTCACTGCCCGCCTAGAGGAGGCGCTCAAAGAGACAGAAGCAACCGTCCACGTCGGTGGCGCTTTCGTCACCATCGAGGGGCCGCGCTTCTCCACGAAGGCCGAATCGCACACTTACCGTGCCTGGGGAATGTCTATTATCGGCATGACCACTTCTCCGGAAGCCTTTCTGGCGCGCGAGGCGGAGTTGTGCTACGCCGTCATGGCTCATGTCACGGATTACGACGTCTGGCACGTGGACGAGGCGCCGGTCACGGTCGAGATGGTCATCCAGACATTGCAACGAAACACGCAGATCGCGCAAGAGGCCGTCCGCGCTCTGGTGCGCCGTCTGGACGATGGGGAGCGCACCTGTGATTGTGCACACGCCCTCTCCAATGCCCTGATTACCGATCCGAAGGTCATCCCTCCGGCCACGCGCGAGAAACTCGATCTCCTGGTCGGTAAATACCTCAAGTGATCCCGGATGACCGGACGCATTCAGAGCCGCCTGCTCAGCCTGGCGGCCTTCTTTCTTACCTTATACGCCGTCATCCTGACCCTCGCGCCGGCGGTGCGAGAACGTTCCTGGGATGTGCCGCTACGCTGGTCGCACTGGATCGGTCTGGTTCTCTGGGTGGGAGCCTTTGCCCTTATCCATCGCCAGACGATGCGTTACCTGCCGGAGCACGATCCCTACCTTGTACCCCTTGCCGCCCTCTTGACCGGCTGGGGGTTGCTTACCGTATGGCGCCTGACTCCTGCTTTCGGGTTGCGCCAGACGCTGTGGCTGGCGGTCGGCGCGGCGATCTTTGTCGTCGGCCTGCGCCTGCCTGCTGACCTGGGCTTCCTGCGACGCTATAAATATCTTCTCCTCAGCGTGGGGCTTTTTCTCACGGCGCTTACCCTGGTTTTCGGCAGGAATCCGGCCGGGGGCGGACCGCGCCTCTGGCTGGGGTGTTGTGGGGTATATTTCCAGCCCTCCGAGCCGCTCAAACTTCTCCTCCTGGCCTATCTGGCTGCATATCTGGCCGACCAACTCCCCATTCGCCTGCGTCTTTTCCCTCTCCTGTTCCCTACCCTCTTGCTGACCGGCCTGGCGTTGGCCCTGCTCCTCGTCCAACGCGACCTGGGAACGGCCTCGATTTTTATTTTGCTCTATGCCATCATGCTTTACCTTTCTAGCGGGCGTCGCCGTGTGCTGGTGGTGAGCGCGGGCGTCCTGCTTGCCGCCGTCCTGGTGGGCTATTTCCTGGTGGACCTCGTTCGTCTGCGCGTGACGACCTGGCTCAACCCCTGGCTTGATCCCAGCGGGGAGTCCTATCAAATTGTGCAATCCCTCCTGGCGATTGCCAACGGCGGCCTCCTGGGGCGCGGACCGGGGCTGGGTAGCCCCACCCTCGTGCCCGTTGCACACTCCGATTTCATCTTCGCGGCCATTGCCGAAGAGACCGGCCTCCTCGGCACACTTGCCTTGCTTGGCTTGATTGCTTTTCTCCTATCGCGTGGTATGCGCATTGCCCTCCGCGCTCCTGACCGTTTCCGCCGCCTCCTGGCCGCCGGTCTGACCGCCTATCTGGGTGTGCAGAGTCTCCTCATCATCGGCGGCAACCTGCGCCTTCTCCCAATCACCGGCGTGACCCTTCCCTTCCTCTCCTACGGTGGTTCCTCGCTCCTGACCTCCTTCCTGGCTTTGCTTTTTCTGCTTTTGATCGGCGGCGACGTGGAGCAGGAACCGGCGCCCCTTCCGCAACCGTTCCCTTACCTCGTCCTGAGCGCTCTCCTCAGCCTGGGTCTCTTTACCCTCGCCTTGGCGGACGGCTGGTGGGCGGTGGTGCGTGGCCCCGATTTACTCACCCGCACGGACAACCCCCGCCGTGCCATTGCCGATCGCTACGTGCCGCGCGGCGCACTCCTCGACCGCCATGATACGCCCATCAACGTTACGCGTGGCGAGGTGGGGGATTACACCCGCCTCTATCTCTACCCCGACCTTGCGCCTATTACCGGGTACACCCATCCCATCTACGGCCAGGCCGGCCTCGAAGCGACCCTTGACCCGTACCTGCGCGGCCTGCGCGGCAATCCCTCCACCCTGATCTGGTGGGACCACCTTCTCTATGGGCAACCGCCTCCGGGGTTGGATGTGCGTCTGAGCCTCGACCTGGACCTCCAACACCTCGCCGATCAGGCGTTGACCGGGCACGCCGGCGCGCTGATCCTGCTGAACGCTGCCAACGGTGAGATCCTGGTCATGGCTTCGCATCCCTCCTTTGACCCCAACGCACTGGACGAGGAGGGGGAGCGCCTCCTGACCGACCCGACCTCCCCCCTCCTCAACCGCGCCGCGCAGGGACGCTATCCGGTCGACGCGGCGCTTTCGCCGTTCCTTCTGGCCGCGGCGGACGAGCGCGCTCTTCCCGATGTGCCTGCAGGCCTCCCCGCGCCTTGCGCGGTTCAAGTGGCGCGTCCACTTACCTGGGGCAGCCTTGTGGCCGCCGGTTGTCCTTTTGCCTTGGAGACGCTCGGTGATTCACTTCCTCCCGAAACGGTGACCACTCTCCTGGAGCGCCTGGGCTTCCTCGCAGCGCCCGATCTGCGTCTCCCCGTCGCACCGCCGCTCGTTCCACAGGATGTAATCGGCGCCTTGTCTGACCTGCAGGTCAGCCCGTTGCAGATGGCGCTCGCCGCGGCTTCCCTGAGCGCGGAAGGCGTCCGTCCCGCGCCGCGGCTGGCGCTGGCGGTGGATACCCCCCGTCAGGGATGGGTGATCCTGCCTCCGTTGGGCGAACCGATGGGCGTCTTTTCTGCATCCCGCGCTGGAGCGGTGGTGCAGTCCATGTCGCCGATGGAACGTCCCTTCTGGCAGAGCGTTGTCGTGTCCGAACGCGATGAAGGACCGCTTACCTGGTATCTGGCCGGCACCCTGCCAACCTGGAAAGGCACTCCGCTGGCCCTCGTCCTCGTCCTGGAAGAAGACGATACCGTCCTTGCTCAACAAATCGCTCACACCGTCCTCCAACCACTCCTCGGTCCTTGATCTCTTCGAGAACGAGAAAGCCTCGCAGGCGGGTGGCCTGTGAGGCTTCGGACGAAGAGGAATGTGTTGGATGGCTTACTCGTTGGCGCTGTATCCCGGCCCGGATTGGAAGAACTCGTAGTTCTTCTGGATATCGGGGGTCAGGTCCACCACCTCGCCCGGCTCCAATTGCTTGACGGTATCCAGCACCACCGGCTCGCCGTGGTGGTTCACGCCCTCGTAGTGGCCGGTCAGCCCGACGCGGTTGATGTACTCGCCGCCCTTGGCGGTATAGGCGGATGGTACCTCGTCTTCGGGGAAGATGGCTTCGTAGGGGCACTCCGGCACGCAGGCCCCGCAGTCAATGCAGGTGTCGGGGTCAATATAATACCAGGGCCATTCTTCAATGGGCTTCCCCGGGACGATGCACTCCACCGGGCAGACTTCCACACAACCGCTATCGCGCAGGCATAGACTGGTAATAATGTGTGTCATAGAGATCCTCCATGTAAACGAGAAGAAGTGTGGTGTGCTTATTCTACCTCAAATATGGAGATTATGGCGGCGTTTCGCCTTTGCTTGGACAAAGTCGTGGATCAAGGGGGCGCTGCTTTGCCTCGCGCTCCTTCCCTTGACAACCTGAATTTTTATGATTATTATCTAACTTATCTACAACCGGATTCGGAGGGTCAAACACCCCAAACCAGAAGGAGGTTTCCATGTTCTATCATCTTCTCAAAGGGCTGGATCGGCTTGTCCATTTTGAGCGTGCTCAAGCACATTGTGATGTCCCCTGTGGCATCTATGACCCCAGCACAGCCCAGATCGCCGCGTTGACCGTCGTCCGCATGATGGATCTGATGGCCGACCTGGAGGCGAAAGGCGGCGAGCGTGATGCAGCCTTCTACAACAGCATGGCGCGTTACATCGCCGTTAAAGAGGAACATGCTGAGAAGGCCAAGCACGAAATTCGCGTCATCTGGGGCGATTACTTCAAGAAAGAAAAGCACCCCGATGTGGCCGACCTGGTGCACAAAATCATGCAACTCGGCTCGAAAGCGCGCCAGACAGCCGACCGCGAGGTCGGTGTCCAGTTCGTGGAAGCGATCAACGAGTTCGCCGAAGTGTTCTGGCAGACAAAGGGCGTGAAGACCAAACGCGCCAAGGCCCCTTATGCTCCGGCTTTGGAGATGGTCTACCCCGACCTGTAGGCCGGGAACTGTG
>RFJH01000096.1 GCA_003694975.1 Anaerolineae bacterium
GACGCGCTGTGCGATGATGCGCAGGCTCTCTTCCCAGAACTTCTTCTCACGGATGTTGATGCCAAAGCGGGCGGCGAGGTCGGCGGCTTTCGCCTCGCCGGTGCTGGCGAGGAGGGTTTTGTACTCCTCCACGAAATCCGGGCCGCGTTGCCGGTAGATGGCGTAGAGACCGGTGCCGAAGAGCAGGCCGAAGGCATAGGGGAAGTTGTAGAACGAGAGGCCGGGGTAATAGTAGTGCGGCTTCCAGGTCCACATGTATTTGTGAAGGTAACGCTCGTCCAGGCCGTCGCCGTAGGTGGCTTTCTGAGCGTTTTCCATAATCTCACAAAGTTCGTCGGCAGAGAGTTCGGCGCGCTCACGGCGCTCAAAGACCTCTTTCTCGAAGAGGAAGCGCGAGTAGATATCCACGATGACCTGGGCGCTATCGCTGAGGGATTTCTCCAGGATGGCGAGTTCCTCCTCCGGGCCGGAGGCCTGGGCGAGGGCGGCCTCGAAGGTGATGGTCTCGCACATGATGGAGGTGGTCTCGGCGAGGGTCATCGGGGTATCGCGCTGGAGGATGGTCTTTCCGGCCTGGTAGGCGCACTCGTTGTGGTAGGCATGTCCCAGTTCGTGGGCGATGGTGAAGACTTGGTCGAGAGAGCCATCGAAGTTGCACAGAATGCGTGATTCTTTCACACCGGGGACCTCCATGCAGAAGGCTCCGCCGCGCTTGCCGTCGCGCTGCTCGGCATCAATCCAGCGATGATCAAAAGCGCGTTGAGCGAAAGCGGCCAGGTCGGGGGAGAAGTTTCCGAAGTGTTCGACGATGAACGCGCGCGCTTCGTCGAAGGTAAAGGTGCGCTCACTTTTGCCGAGAGGGGCGAAGAGGTTCCACCAGGGGAGTTTCTCCTGACCCAGTTTGCGGGCTTTGGCGCGGAAGTAACGGCGGAACATAGGGAACGAATCGCGCATGGCCTCCAGGAGGGTCTCCAGGGTGGGGCGGTCAATGCGGGCGGCGTCAATCGCGCTGTGGAGGGCGTCCTCCCGACCGCGACGGCGGTTTAGGGTCACCACAGTGCCCTTGACGCCGTTCATGCAGGCAGCCAGGGTCTCGCGGACGGATTCCCAGGCCTGCATCTCGGTCTCGTAGGCGCGGCGGCGGACGTCCTCATCGGGGTGGGAGCGCAGGTTGATCAGGGCCGGCATGGGGAGGCGTTTCTTCTCGCCGTTCAGTTCGAAATCCACGCTGAGTTGGGATGTGACCGTGCCCTGGAGTTTGCTCCAGGCGTTTGCGCCGCTCAGGTTGAGTTCGGCGGCGAGGTCTTCCTCTGCCTCGCTCATCAGGTACTTGCTTTGCTCGGCGGCTTCTTGCAACGCGAAGGCGTGCGCGCGGACGCGGTCATCCTGCCGGATCATCTCCGGTAGGACGGGCGCCAGTTTGCCCACCCAGGCCTGGAAACGGGTGAGGAGTTTCTCCAGACGCACCAATTCCTGCTCAAACTCGGAGAGCAAGCGCCGTGCGGTGGTGTTATAGGAATCCGTGGTGATGAAGGAGGCCAGATAGGCGCGAATGGTCTCTGTGAGGGTGAGGGTCTCGTTGATACGATCAATGGCATCGCCGGTGAAGCGCGCCAGCGTGGCAGAGTCGGTCTGGGCGTCGAGATGGGCAAGTTGGGCGGAAAATGCTTCCAGGTCGGTGATGCGCGTGCGTGCCTCGTCCAGGGCAGACCGGAATTCCCCGGAATCGAGGCCGGGGTAGACGTTGGAAAGGTCCCAGCGGGGAGGGGTGGTATTAGCCATCGTATTCTCCAATAGGCAATGAGTTTGCAATCGTCTCCATTGTAACGCAGATGGTCTCATCTTGAGTAACCGACTGCCGGTATAATACGCGTATGCCGAAAGCACATACCCGCTACGTCTGTCAGCAGTGTGGACGCGTCTCCGCCAGTTACATGGGCCGCTGTCCACAGTGCGGTGAATACAATTCCATGGTCGAGGAGATCGTCCAGGCCGAGCCGACGGGCAGGGGAAGCAAGGGGCAACGCGGCCTGAGCATCTCCTCTACCCCCCATCGCCTGAGTGAGATTGGGGGCGAAGCAGAAGAGCGCATTCCTCTGCCGATTGGCGAGTTCGCACGCGTTCTGGGAGGAGGGATCGTCCCCGGCTCGATTGTCTTGGTCGGCGGCGACCCGGGCATCGGGAAATCCACCCTGATGTTGCAAATGGCCATGGTCATGGCCAGTGGGACGGCGAACATCCCCCCGCGCCGCGTGCTCTACGTCTCCGGCGAGGAATCGGGGCGTCAGATCAAGATGCGGGCGACCCGCCTCCAGGCCGGGGAAGAAAAAACTCATCCTCTGCCGGACGAACTCTACCTGCTCACCGAGACCAACCTCGCAGCCGTTCTGGAACACGTCCGCCAAGTCGCACCGTCTCTGTTGATCGTCGACTCGATTCAAACGATGTACCTGCCCGAACTGGAATCCTCGGCCGGCTCGGTCTCCCAGGTACGCGAGACGGCCTCCCGGTTGCGAGAACTGGCGAAATCCAGCGGCATCGCGGTCTTCATCATCGGCCACGTGACCAAAGAGGGCATCATCGCCGGACCACGCATCCTGGAGCACATCGTAGACACCGTCCTCTATCTGGAAGGGGACCGTTTTCAGGCCTACCGCCTGCTGCGTTCGGTGAAGAACCGCTTCGGCGCCACGGCGGAGGTGGGCGTCTTCGAGATGCACGAACACGGCCTGCGCGAGGTGGTCAACCCCTCGGAAGCCTTTCTCGCCGAACGCATGGTCAACGCGCCCGGCTCGGCCATCGCGGTGACCATGGAAGGAACACGCCCGCTGCTGGTCGAAGTGCAGGGGTTGACCAGCCCGACCCAATTCGGCAACGCCCGGCGTACGCCAAACGGCGTGGACTTCAACCGCCTCCTGCTAACTGTGGCCGTGTTGACGCGACGCCTGGGCATGAAACTCGCCGAGCAAGATGTCTTCGTCAACGTAGTGGGTGGGCTGCAGATAGACGAACCTGCTGCCGACCTGGCGATTGCCGCAGCCATCGTCTCCTCGTTACGTGATACGCCTGTGCGCGCCGACACCGTGCTGATCGGCGAGGTCGGCCTGGCGGGCGAACTGCGGATGCCCGGTCAAATGGGGATGCGCCTGCGCGAGGCGGCGAAGTTGGGCTTCAAGCGCGCCGTCGTCCCAAAGAGGCTGCGACGCGGTGAACCCTGGCCGGAGGGAATCGATGTCATCGAGGCGCGCTCGCTACGCCAGGCTCTGGATGCTGCCCTGGCCCCGGCGGTTCCTCGCCCGAAAGGCCGCAAGGTGGTGTAGGCAGGCACGATGGCAACCTCAAGAACGTCGTTTTGTACCCGTGTCCGCGCAGGTCATGGCGCAACAAAATGTCCTGGCGGGTGGTACATAAAGCAGAGACACCCTCTCGCCCGATAGGAAAACTTTGTCTCGCGAGGTAGATGATGAAAAAACGCATCCCCCCGGCACTGGCATTATGGGTCATCGCCCCGGTCTTCGGTGAGTTGTTCTCCGGCTCCACCCCTCTCAACGAGTTCATCAATCCCATCGGATTTCTCTTCCTGGCCTTCCTCTACGGCAGCGGTGCGATTTTGATCCGCGAGGCGGTCGTCCGTTGGGGGAAAGGGTGGAAGAGCCTTTTGCTCCTGGGTTTCGCCTACGGCATCTACGAAGAGGGCCTGGTGGTGCGCTCCTTCTTCGATCCGGCGTGGCCAGACCTGGGGAGCATGGCGACCTATGGGCGTGTGTGGGGCGTCAACTGGGTGTGGGTTGAACACCTGACCATCTACCACGCTCTGATCAGCATCGCCGCCAGCATCACCTTCACCGAAATGCTCTACCCCGAACACCGCACCGACCCCTGGTTGAGCGGGCGTAAATGGTATCTGGCGAACTGGGCTGCTTTCCTGCTGATGCTCCCCATTGGCAAACTCCTCACTCCTTACGACGCCCCGGACGGGTGGGTGGCTCTCACCTGGCTGGTCATCCTCGCCCTGGTGGGACTCGCCCGCCTTTTGCCCTCCGCACCGCCCTCCGCTGCAACGAACCGGCGAGACGGACAGGTTCCCCGCCCACGACGCTTCTTCCTGACCGGTCTCTTCGGCATGTTCCTGCAATTCTTTTTCCTCTACCTGGGCGCGGACGAGGGCCTCTATCCTTTCCCCGTCACCATGCTCCTCCTGCTCCTCTACGACCTCTTTGTACTCTGGCTCGTCCGGCGTTGGAGCGACAACGGCACCGCCTGGGACGACCGGCACCGCCTGGCGTTGGTCCTCGGTGCGTTGAGTTTCTTCCTCCTCTTCGCCCCGCCGACCATTGGAGAGCAATACCCCATCGTCTATTTCAGCAATCCGGTTTTCCTGATTTTGCTCTATCTGGCATACCGCAAGGTGCGAACGCGCGTCGAGCGTGAAGTGACCCTCTCTCCCTCTTCTCCATGATGTTCTCTCGAACGGCCCCTTTCCGTAGCCGCATCCGTTCCGCCATCGCCGACCCGAACCTCCAGGCCGCGCTGGATGCCAACGCGGCACGGCGGGCGCGGGCGCGGGAACAGGCGTTTGCCTCCCTCCCGGAACCGCTGGCGGACTTGCGGGCGCGCGCCCACGCCGTGCGCGCCGAGACCATTGCCCACCTCGACGAGCACCTGGCGCGCTTCCTCGCCCGCGCCGAGGCCAATGGTTTCATCATCCACCGCGCCCGAGATGCAACCCAGGCACGACACATCGTTCTGGAAATCGTGGAGCAGGCCCGGAAAGAGGTGGGAAAGGATGAGACGCTGGTCGTCAAGTCCAAATCCATGCTCTCGGAGGAGGTCGGCGTGAATCACGCCCTGGAGGCGGCGGGACATCGGGTGGTGGAGACCGACCTGGGCGAATACATCGTCCAACTGCGCGGCGAACGCCCCTCGCACATCATCACCCCCGCCGTGCATCTGCGCCGTCAGGACGTGGCGCGCCTCTTCCACGAGAAACTGGGTCTTCCCTATACCGAAGACGTGGCCGCACTGACCGCCGCAGCGCGCCGCGAACTGCGCGACCTGTTCCTCCGCGCCGATGTGGGCATCTCCGGGGTGAACTTCGGCGTGGCCGAAAGCGGCTCCCTGTGCCTGCTCACCAACGAGGGCAACGGGCGCATGGTCACCACGCTACCGCCGGTGCACATCGCCCTGATGGGCATGGAGCGCCTCGTCCCCACGCTGGACGATCTGGCGTTGATGCTCGCCCTCCTGCCGCGCTCGGCGACGGGACAGAAGTTGACCGTCTACACGACGTTGATCCAGGGGCCGCGCCGTCCCGGCGAGGCGGACGGGCCGCGCGAACGTCATCTGATCCTGGTTGACAACGGTCGTTCTGCGCTGCGCGGTTCGCCGCTGGAAGAAGCGCTCTATTGCATCCGTTGCGGGGCGTGCCTGAACGCCTGTCCTGTTTTCCGTGAGATCGGTGGACATGCTTACGTCGGCGCGCACGGTGAACCGACGCCGTACCCCGGCCCCATCGGCTCGGTGCTCTCCCCGGCCCTGGTCGGTGCGGCGACGTTTGGGCACCTGGCGCAGGCCTCCACTCTGTGTGGCGCGTGCGCCGAGGCCTGCCCGGTGGCGATTGACCTGCCGCGGCTTCTGTTGCGCGTGCGCTCCGGCACGATGAATCCCACGGCGCACGAGCGCCCCGTCCGTGGCACGGGGGTGCCTCTCGCCGTGCGAACCGGGCTGCGTCTCTTCGCCTGGGCGGCGACCCACCCGAGGTTCTTCCGCGCCGCGCAGAACGCGCTCACGGCGTTGGGCGGGTTGCTCGCGCCACGCGCCGCGTGGATGCGCCTTCCGACGTTCACCGGTTGGGGGCTGGGGCGCGATTTTCCCCGCCCGGCGGCGCGTCCGCTGCGGGCACCGCAGGTCTCGGCGGAGGAGATGCCCGGGGCAGCGGGACAGGCTCCGGTCGGGGAGCGTTCCGAAGAGGTTCGGGAGGGGGAAGAGCAAGGGGGGGCCGTCGAACGGTTCGTTGAGGAGGCGCGCGCGTTGGGGGCGTCCGTGGTCCTGTGTTCGGCAGAGAACGTGGCGCAGGAGGTGCTGGCCTTCTTGCAGGCACGCGGCGTGAGCGAGGTGGCGGCGTGGAAGGCAGAGCACCTGCCGGCGGGGCTGGCAGAGACGCTGCGCGAGGCGGGCGTCCGGCTGCGCGCGCCCACACCCGAGGTACGCGTGGGGCTGACGGGTGCTCTGGGCGCGGTGGCCGAGACGGGGACGGTCATTATTCCCTCCGGGCCCGGTCGTCCGCAGAGGGCATCTCTGTTGCCGGAAGTGCATCTGGCCGTGGTGCGTGCGGCGGACGTGTTCCCCGATTTGCGGAGCGCGTTGCGAGCGCTGCCGTGGCGAGAAGCGGCGATGACAACGCTGGTGAGCGGCCCTTCGCGCACGGCGGATATCGAGATGACGCTCACCATCGGTGTGCACGGGCCGGGAGAAGTGGTGATTTTTCTGGCAAGCGTTGACAAATGAGGGAGGCCATAGTATATTTTTCCCGCCTGGCGAGGTAGCTCAATCGGCAGAGCAGGGGACTCATAAGCCCTTGGTTGTGAGTTCGAGTCTCACCCTCGCCACTGCTTTTTTAAGGAGAGGGGGAATTGCGATCTCGGTTTGGTTGCCATCGCCAACGACAAATTACTGCTGTTTTCTTCAGGTGTGAGAGTGATATATTTCGCCACGATCAGCATCCTGCATTTCAGCATTTCTCCCCCTAGAATCACTCGTCTCAGATGACTTGGCAGGGGCGCCGGAGACGGGTACAATGCCATCATGCCAAAGCAACGCTCGCTCCCCGATCTCGACCGCACCAGCGTGTTGATTGCGTCTGTGTTGCTGGCGCTCTTGCTAACCCGGTTCGTGCGGTCTCCGGCGTACACACTGGAAGTGCGGGTGTTCACGTTTTATCTTGCACTGCACATCAACCTGGGAAATCTGGCCGTCTTGATGGCTGCCGGCATGACCGCAACCGGCATGGATTGGCTGGTACGCGAGCACCCATCGCTTGACAAGCGATATGCGTTTAGTCACTGGCTTCTCCCCACGCTAACCACCCTGGTTGTTGGTATAGGCCTCTCCATTCTACCCTTTGGGGCGCTGTGGTGGGCGGGCTTTGCTGTGGGAGGGGTGCTTTTAACATTGACATTCGTGGCCGAGTATGTCGTTGTCGAACCGACAGCCCCGGCGTATCCGGCGGCCACAGCCATCCTGACAGCCCTTTCTTTCGCCCTCTATCTTATCCTGGCGACGGCATTGCGTTACGCGGAAGTGCGTCTTGTGTTCTTGTTGCCGGCGCTGGCAGTGGCCGCTTTTCTGGTCAGTCTGCGCACATTGCGTTTGCGGTTGGGCGGTCAATGGTTACCACAATGGGCTGTGGGCATTGCTCTCGTCAATGTGCAACTGGCGGCCGGTCTGCATTATTGGCCTTTGCGGCCAATTCCGTTCGGGCTGGCATTGTTAGGTCCACTTTACGCCCTCACCGGTCTGGCCACCGCTCTGGAAGAGGGCGTCCCCTTGCGCCGGGCAGTGGTCGAGCCGCTGACAATGCTTGTTTTTATCCTTGCTATAGCGTGGCTTATGCACTGAGCATCATGGAGAAACTATACTTGAGTGCAGAGCAGTGGCAGGCGATGCGTCGGCACGTGGAAGCGTGCGCGCCGCGGGAGGGGTGTGGCCTGTTGCTCGGCACGAATGGGAAAGTGAGGGAGGTGATTCGGGTCACGAACGTCGAACGCAGCACGGTGCGTTTTCGCATGGCTCCTGAGGAGCAACTGGCAGCCTTTCAACGTATGGAAGAAACAGGGATGGAAATGTTGGCTATTTACCACTCGCACCCCGCCGGTCCCGACACCCCTTCGGCAACGGATGTCCGTGAGGCCGCCTACCCCGTTGTATATATCATCTGGTCATTTCGGGGAGGGCAATGGCGGGCACGCGGTTTCCGCATCGAGGGAGAGGAGGTGCGTGAGGTAAAACTGGTGGTGGGAGAGAAACGTTGAAAAGGGATATGTGTTTCCATGAACGGAAACTCATCTCAGGAGTGAACAATGCAGGTTGTGACTGCGGTTTTCATACTTGTTCTTGCGTATTTGCTTGGCTCCATCCCCTTTGGCCTGATCATCGTCAAGTTGCGCACCGGTAAGGACATTCGTGAGATCGAGAGTGGGCGCACCGGCGGGACGAATGCCATGCGCGCTGCGGGCTGGGGGGCCGGTATTCTGACCGCTGTTCTCGATATCCTGAAAGGGGCCGGCGCAGTATGGCTGGCGCGCGCATTGGGTGGAGGAGTCTGGTTGGAGGTGTTTGCCCCCCTGGCTGCTATCTGTGGACACAATTATTCGATATTCTTGATCGAGCGCGATGAAAAAGGACGCATCCGCCTACGTGGGGGAGCCGGTGGCGCTCCCAGCGCGGGGGGCGCTTTCGGGTTATGGCCCCCTATTCTTTTTATCATCATCCCGCTCGGTTTCTTGATCTTCTTTGGGATTGGCTATGCTTCGGTGACCACGATGAGCATCGCCCTGATCGCGACCATCGTCTTTGCCGTGCGTGCCGCGTTGGGACTTTCGCCCTGGCAGTATATCCTTTATGGGGTGTTTGCGGAGGCTTTGCTGGTATGGGCGCTGCGCCCTAATATTCAACGTCTACGCAATGGCACCGAGCGCCTGCATGGCTGGCGGGCGAAACGGAAAAAACAACAGTCACATCCACCCACACAGGAAAACACGCCGCGTTAAGCGGCGTGTTGATTCTACCCTCCGGCGGCAAGTGTCGGCTAGTGACGCGACAAGTCCTTTTCCAGTTCCGGGTAGGTCTGGTAAAACAAGGCGTGCAAGTTGCGCTGATGCAAATCCTCTGCCAGGCCTCCTAAGTGCACGCGGCTCTTGCCACAGTCCTCGACCCCCATCTTGTCCAAGTAGGCCATCGGCGATTTACGGCGCGCTGCTGTGCGTACAACCTTTTTAATTGCCGAGAGATAGGCCAGGTTTTCTTTAACCGCGGTATCAATCTCGCCGCGCAAGACGATGTCACCGTGCCCCTGGACAACGTTTTCCAATCCCATACGGCCAATGCGTTTGATGGAGGCCACCAGGTCGTCCAGGTTACCGTCCACAATGTAAGGGAGGGGCATGAACGCGTCACCGGCGAACAAGACACGATCTTCCTCCACCAGGACAGAGATACCGTCCTCACTATGGCCTGGGGAGGGCATCAGTGTAAGGTGTCTTTTCCCGACTTTCAAACGCAGTTCCCCGGATCGAAAGGTCATCTGAGGAAGTACTATCTTGACGTTGTGTAACGACGCGTCTTGCTTGCGGGCTGCCTCCAGGGAGGGGATTCCACGCTCAATGAGCAACTCGCGGCAACGAGCATGAGCGATAATTGTTGCTCCGGGGAAGAAACAGTTTCCCCACGTGTGATCGGCGTGGTAATGGGTGTTGATAACATAGCGAACGGCTACCCCCAGTTCACGTTCCACGAACTCACGCATGGAGATGGTTTCATCGGGTATCCCAAGGGTATCAATAACGACGGCCCATTGCGGGCCTACGACAACGCCGGCAGTCACCTGGGCGTAAATTTCACTCTGGAACCA
>RFJH01000097.1 GCA_003694975.1 Anaerolineae bacterium
GTTTACCTTGCAGGGCGCGCAAGTGTTCCTGGACAACGTCGGGAGGACACAGTTCGATAAAGAGGTAGGCTCCCAGCCAGACGATGGCCGCATCGTCCAAAGCGCCAATGACCGGAAAGGCTACGCCGGGCGCGAGGTCAACGGGCATGACGAGGTAGATCAAGGAGGCGATGGGAATCAGTTTCAGCAGGGGATTGACACGCGGATCGCCCATCAAGCGCAGGATGAGTTTGATACGCAGGATGAGATCGCGCAAGGTGCTGCCTTGAGAGGATGGGATGATGCTATCGGGCTTTTTGTCTGCCATTGGTTTCTCCTGGTTTGTAGAGGCATTATACGGCAATTGTGCAACTTTTTGGGGAATTGCCCATCCAAACAACGGATTTTGTAAAGAGGAGCGTAAAACGATGGAAATGGTGATCGATTTTCCCGGCGGAGCGCGCGTGGACGCTCACTTTGGCCCATACACTGTCCGCACAGACCAGCCACCGATGGGTGGCGGGGAAGGGTCGGCGCCAACACCCTTCGCCGTTTTTCTGGCTTCGATCGGCACCTGCGCGGGGATTTATGTGTTGGGCTTTTGCCGTCAGCGCGGTCTGCCGACCGATGGCATGCGTATCGTTCAGAGGATGCATGTCAATCCCACGACCGGCATGGTGGGCAAGATTGACCTGGAAATCCAGGTGCCTCCCGAGTTTCCGGAGAAGTACCGCCACTCACTGGTGAGGGCGGCAGAACTGTGCGCCGTTAAAAAGCATTTCGAGAACCCACCTGCCTTTGATATCACAACGAAGGTGGTGTGACGCGGGGTGCTCTCGCTCAGAGAGTCCCTTGGTGACCTCCTTGCCGGGCTTCCGGAGCCGAGTGGCTTTGGAAGCCCAATTTTTTCAGGTGTACAATAGAGATATGCCTTATCTGATTGATGGCCATAATTTGATTCCCCATGTTGGTCTGAGCCTGGATGCAGCAGAAGACGAGTTGCAACTGGTAGATTTGCTGCGTGAGTTCTGCCGGCTGGGACGTCAAAAAGTGGAAGTGTACTTTGACGGTGCGCCACCGGGACAAGATGGTACGCGTCAGTTCGGCGCGGTACGGGCACATTTCGTCCGCCTTGGGAGCAGCGCCGATGCAGCCATCATTTCCCGTTTGCGAAGCATGGGAAACGCGGCGCGCAACTGGACGGTGGTCTCTTCGGATCGGGTGATCCGACGCGAGGCGCGCGCGGCCCGGGCACACGTGTTGACATCGCAGGCGTTCGCGCAACGGCTGTTCGAGACGCTGAGCGCCAAGCGAACGCCTGTTGCAGGCGAGGACGTCGCGCTCAGCTCCGAAGAGGTGGACGAGTGGTTGCGTCTCTTTGGTGAACGGGGGAACAAATTCGGAGAATTCTAATCTTATTTTAATGCAAAAAAGACTATTTTGGTGTATATTGTATTCAACGACACCTGCCCTCCCTTTTACTGGTATCTAGGTGTCAACCACCCAAAAAGGCCAGCATGTCCCCCCCATGCTGGCAGGTGGTGTCCCTCCCCCCTCGAGGTCGCCGGGTATGTCTGCAAAGAGATACCCGGCGGTCTGCTTTAATTCGCCGTTGGCGGGGAATCGCTCAGGTGGTGAGCCTTTCGGCGGAGGTTTCTTGCCTGTGCCCGCTTTCTGAATGTATAATGGTCGCATGACGGTGGTTTACACCTTTGTGCGCTCGCCCGGTCATGCTTATCCAGATCATCCGGAGCAGCCGGAGCGGCTCTCCGTGCTGGAAAGCCGCCTGCAAGCAGCGGATTTCATCGAGCGCCTGGACGCGACACCGGCCTCGCCCGATGAGGTGATGACCGTGCACACGGCGGGTTTGCTCGCCGGATTGCAGGAGGCCTGTCGGCGAGGTGGGGGAATTATTGATTTTGCCCCTACTTACGTTGCTCCTTCTTCGTTCGAGGACGCGTTGATGGCTGCCGGTGGGGTACTGACCTGTACTCGGGCTGTGCTCTCCGGTGATGCGAGAGCAGCCTTTGCCATCGTTCGTCCGCCGGGGCATCACGCCGAGCCGGGACGGGCGATGGGTTTTTGCCTTTTTAACAACATAGCCATTGCCGCGCGCGCAGCACTAGAGCAAGGGATCGAGCGCGTGTTGATCGTTGACTTCGATGCCCACCACGGCAACGGCACCCAGGCAGTCTTTCGAGATGACGACCGTGTGGCATATTTTTCCACACACCAGGAAGGAATCTATCCGGGTACCGGTCGGCTAGATGAGGTCCCGCATGCCAGGGGACGGATTATCAACGTTCCCTTGCCTCCCTATACCGGTGACAAGGGGTTCGCTGCCATAGCCGACCAGGTCCTGTCGCCGCTGGCCGAAAATTTCCGGCCACAGGTGATTTTCGTCTCTGCCGGGTTTGATAGTCACTGGCGGGATCCGCTGACCGCGCTGGGGCTTTCGACGAAGGGGTACTTCATGATGGCACGTCACCTGATCACCCTGGCCGAGAAGTATTGTGACGGCAGGTTGGTCTTTGCTCTAGAGGGGGGATATGACCCGCTCAACGTCGCCAATGGAGTCATGGCCGTTCTCGCAGCCCTGGCGGGAAAGGAGAAGCCACCAACAAGCGGAGACGCTTTGCCCTATCGGGAGCCGGATATCGCCTCCCGTCTACACGCCGTGCGACGATGGCATGGCTTCACAGAGTAACCACAGCCTCCCGCAGAACGAGATCTGCGGGAGGCGTGCTTATGCTTCGACGAGCGGGGGCGGTTATTGCTCCGTTTCTACGGTGCCCTTTTCTTCCTCCGTGCACAGGCGACGCGCGGTCGCCAGGGCATCAGGTTTGCCTACTGCGATCAGGATGTCACCGGCACGCAGGGCGGCGTTCCCATGAGGAATGACGGCACGGCGTCCGCGTCGTAGTGTGGCGATGATGCAATCCTGCGGCCAGGGAATCTCGCTGATACGTTTCCCGTCACAGAATGAGCCTTTTTCCACGCGGAGTTCCACCGTATCCAATCCACTGGCCTCTCGCAGGCGCTTCTGGCTGGCCAGGAGGCGCGCCTTCTCACGATTGGTCACACCGATTTCGTAGGCGCGCACGATGTCATTGCGGCGAACCAGCCCAATGACTTTTTTGGGGTTTTCGCGGTCCACTACCGGTAGACGTGAGATATCACGCGGGGCCATGCGCCGCATCACGGCGCCAATGGTCTCGTCCGGGAAAGCGGTCACCACGGCGCGCGAGGCGATGTCCCCTACGGTCAACTTGCTGACGTCTTTGTACTTTTCGAGCGCGGCGCGATAATCCGAGAGTGAGACGATGCCGTACAGTTCACCGTTTTCATCCAGGACGGCAAAGCCATGGCGTGCCGTCTCGATGAATTTCTGCGCCAGGACCGTCACAGGGGTATCCACGGAGAGCGTGAGGCGGTCGGTAATCATGACGTCGGCGACGCGCACCGATTCCATAACGTCCACATCGCGACCGCGTTGCAGGCGGATGCCGCGACGGGTCAATTTGAGGGTGTAAATCGATTCGCGTTCCAGGCGCTCGGCGACCAGAACGCTGACGACGACCGCGGCCATAAGCGGGAGGATGAGACGATAGTCGTCGGTCATCTCGAAGACAATCAGAATGGCAGTGAAAGGCGCCCGTGCCGCGCCGGCGAAGACTGCTGCCATCCCCACCACGGCAAAGGCGCCCGGCCCGGAGGTCATACCGGGAAAGAGGACTTTGACCACCTGCCCGAAGGCGCCGCCCAGAGCGGCCCCCGTGAAAAGGGATGGAGCGAACACGCCGCCGGAGTTGCCGGAACCAAGAGTAAAGGATGTCGCCAGCGGTTTGAGGAAGATTAGCAGAAACAACAAGGCGAGAGACAATTGGCCCAGCAAGGCGCCTTCAATCACAGAGAACCCTGCCCCGAAGATGTGAGGGATGTTTTCCGTGATGGGGAGGCCGGCCAGAGTCTCATTGGCCGGAACCCCGATTCGTCCCAGAAAGGGGGGGTAGATGAGAGCCAGCGCGCCCAACAAGAGACCACCAACGGCGGGCTTCAAGGCGTCGGGGAAGTGCCATCCGTCAAAAAGATCTTCGAACCAGTACAGGATATGAATGAACGCCACAGCCGTCACCGCTGCCAGGATGCCCAGCAAGACGTAGAGCAGCACCTCCCACGGTGTCTGGATGCCGTAGATAGGGATGTTGAAGGCGGGGCGCTCGCCCAGGAAGACGCGCTCGACGGTAGAAGCGGTCACTGCCGAGATGACCACATTCCCCAGCATGCCCATGTGGAGTTCGCCCAAAATGATTTCCACGGCAAAGAGCACACCGGCGATGGGCGCGTTGAAGGTCGCCGCGATACCGGCTGCTGCGCCGCAAGCCACCAGGTTGCGGATACGGTCTTCCGATAACCTCAACCATTGACCGAAGGTCGAACCCAACGCCGCACCGACCTGGACGATCGGCCCCTCGCGTCCGGCGGAACCACCGCTCCCGATGCAGAACGCCGA
>RFJH01000098.1 GCA_003694975.1 Anaerolineae bacterium
CCCGCAAGCACACGTTGCGGGGTAGAGCAGTGGCAGCTCGTCGGGCTCATAACCCGGAGGTCGCAGGTTCGAGTCCTGCCCCCGCTACCTGGTAACCAAGACGACCCAAGAGGTCGTCTTTTGTTTTAGAGGGACATTGTACGCAGCACCTCGTCCAGTTCGTGCATCAGGCGCGAGGCGTCGTCGTGATTGAAGACCAGCGGGGGTTTGATTTTCAGCACGTTATGCAGCGGGCCGTCCACGCTGAGCAGGATGCCCCGTTCGCGCATCGCTTCGATGATGGCATAGGCCTCCTCGGTGGCCGGCTCCAGCGTGGTGCGATCGCGCACCAGTTCCACGCCCAGGAACAGGCCGGAGCCGCGCACGTCGCCGACCAAGGGGTGGCGTTCCTTTAATGTTTCCAGGCCGGCTTTCAGAAAGTTGCCTACTTCCAGGGCGTGGGCTTGCAGCCCCTCTTGCTCGATGACATCCAGCACGGCCAGCCCTACGGCGCACGAGACCGGGTTTCCGCCAAACGTGTTGAAGTATTCCATGCCGTTGGCGAAGGCCGCCGCAATCTCCGGTGTGGTCACCACGGCGGCCAGAGGATGGCCGTTGCCCATCGGTTTTCCCATGGTGACGATATCGGGCACCACGCCGTGTGTCTCGAAACCCCAGAAGTGCGTTCCCACGCGTCCGAAGCCGATCTGCACCTCGTCCGCGATGCACAGGCCGCCTGCCTCGCGCACCAGGGCGTACATCTTCTTCAAATACCCCGGTGGGAAGACCACCTGCCCGGCGGTGCCCATCAGGGCCTCGGCGATGAACGCGGCCACGCCGCGGCCTTCGGCCTCCACGCGTCGGATGACCTCCGCGGCCTGGGCCACGTACGCGGCTGCCGGGTCCGGTTCGTTGCGGAATATGCCGCGGTAGGCGCAAGGCATGGGGAGTTTGTGCACCCAGGGGGGCGCGCCGCGTCCGCCCGGGCCGTCGAATTTGTAGGGCGAAATGTCAATCAGGCTGGTCAGGTTGCCGTGATATGCCCCTTCCAGAACGAGCATGTCTTTTCGACCGGTGTAGGCGCGCACCAGGCGCAGGGCGAGGTCATTCGCCTCGCTGCCGGAGTTGACAAAGAACCAGACCGAGAGGTCCCCCGGCATCTTTTCCGTCAGGCGCTCCGCCAGGCGGACGATGTTCTCGTGCAAGTAGCGGGTGTTCGTGTTGAGCAGTGTGGCTTGATATGCCAGCGCGGCAACCACCGCCGGATGGCTGTGCCCCACGTGGCAGACGTTGTTCACGCAGTCCAGGTAGGCGCGACCCTGGGCGTCGTAGAGGTATTGTCCCTGTCCGCGCACGATGTGGAGCGGCTTTTTGTAGGAAATGCTGAGGGCGGGGTTGAGATGGCGGCGGCGCGCGGCGAGGATGTCGTCTTTCTGCAAGGGCTTTGAGGTCCGGAAAGCGTTGGCGCGATCCAACGAGGCGAACGCCG
Organism: Anaerolineae bacterium; assembly: GCA_003694975.1. GTDB lineage: Bacteria > Chloroflexota > Anaerolineae > Anaerolineales > Villigracilaceae > J097. The sequence continues at coordinate 1,469 of RFJH01000098.1, forward strand.
GAAGTCCGCAAGCCTGACGCAGCACTCCGTGCCCTACTTCCGATGGGATTCTGTCGAGACGTTCCAGCGCCTCCCATGCCGGCCCGGCGCTGATCTGGTGATACGCGTTCTCCGGCTCGTTCTGAGCGCGCTCCGAGGAGACCGCCACGCTGACCGCCAGACGGGCACGGATCAGGTCGTAGAGCAGGGCGATTTCGGTCGGCGTCAGAGGGGAGATGTCGTGATACCCCCTCGTCACGTGCGACGCGGCCTGTAGAGGTTCTTCGCTGCCGAGCAGGGCATAGGCCGCCGCGATGGCTACTTCGCAGACCAGAGGCGCATGTATCATGTCCCCAAAATCCAGCAACCCCACGACGCGCTCGTCTTCTACCAGGACGTTGTAATCGTTGGCGTCGTTGTGGATGGCCTGGGCGCGGAGAGAGGGGAGATACGGCAGGACGTATTCCTCGAAGCGCCGGGCGATGTTCCGAAGCATCTCCCGCCGGTGGTCATGGGGGACGAACTCCAGGCGCTCTTGGATGACCCGATGGGCGCGCGTCAGGTCCCACAGGAAATCCTCGCGGTGCAGAACGGGGTGGCGAAAGTCTGCCAGGGCGGCATCGAGGCGTGCCAGGAACACGCCCAGGTCGCGTAGCAGGGCCGATGAGCGCGTGGCGCGTTCGCCGAGGAGTTCGCCGGGGAGATAGGTCAGCAGGCGGACGAGGTACGTCGTTCCGTTAAGCGAGATGCGAAGAGTCTCATCGCCTTCAGAGGTAGGGACCAGGCGTGAGACGCCTTCAAAGTCTCGCAGGTGCGCCAGGACGTGGTTTTGGAGTTTCACGATGTCTTGCTGGCGCGGGGCATGGAATTTGAGCACAAAACGCCCCTGTGGAGTTTCCAGCAGGAAGTTGAGGTCCACTTCGCCGGGGAGAGGCCGCGCGCGAGCCTGTAATCCGTAGTGGCGAGTGGCGACCGCTTCCGCTTCTTGAGCGCCGAGTGTGGGCATACGACCTCCTCTACAAGTAAGTAATGAGTGATACCCTGACGATTCTCTCACAGAATCGCCGCTCGAGGAAGTGATTCCCCGGCGGTTGCTTCTGAATTGCTGTCATCTTATCTCTGAAAGCCCTGCTTTTTTGTGAGGGGGCTGTGATGTGAATGTTGGACGCTTTGGAGCGAACAGTTGTTATTGACGCCGGAGAGGCCTGCCGATATACTTTTTCCACAAAGCGGTATAATCGGGTAACCACGCCGGAATGTCGGCATGTCTTTGCGTGGTCTCAATTCCTATTCCCACGGAGCACACATGACTCGTAAGAAACTCACCGGTGCAGAAATTCGGCAATCTTTTATTGATTTCTTCGTCAACGAGGCCGGGCACACGTTTGTCCCCTCCTCCTCGCTTGTGCCGGGTGGTGATGCCACGCTTCTGTTCACCAACGCCGGCATGGTGCAGTTCAAAGACGTCTTCCTCGGCACGGACAAGCGTCCCTACACGCGCGCCGTCAACTCGCAGAAGTGTATGCGCGTCGCCGGGAAGCACAACGACCTCGAAGACGTGGGCCGCGATGACACTCACCACACCTTCTTCGAGATGCTCGGCAACTGGTCGTTTGGCGATTATTACAAGAAAGAGGCCATTGCCTGGGCCTGGCGACTCCTGACCGAGGTCTGGGGGTTGCCGAAAGAGCGCCTCTGGGCAACCTGCTTCAAAGACGAAAAAGGGGAGATTCCCACCGATGAGGAGGCCGCCGAGCACTGGCGTGCTCAGCCTGGCTTCAACCCCGACCACGTCCTCTTCTTCGGGCGCAAAGAGAACTTCTGGGAAATGGCGGATACCGGTCCCTGCGGCCCGTGCTCCGAAATCCACCTCGACCTCGGCCCGGAACACTGCGACAAGCAAGAGGTGGAGGGGCACGTTTGCCGGGTCAACGGCGATTGTGCTCGCTTCCTCGAACTGTGGAACCTGGTCTTCATGCAATACAACCGCACCAGTGAGACTCATCTCGACCCCTTGCCTGCTACCCACGTGGACACAGGCATGGGCCTCGAACGCATTGTCGCCGTCCTCCAGGGTGTGGACTCGAACTACAAGACCGATCTCTTCAAACCCACCCTGGACGTGCTCCGCTCGTTGACCGGCGATAGCGAAGAGGAGATGTACGCCAATTTCACGCCCTATCGCGTCATCGCCGACCATGGCCGCGCCGCGACCTTCCTGATCGCGGATGGAGTGGTGCCCGGCAACACAGGCCGCAACTACGTCTGCCGCATGATCATCCGTCGCGCCGCCCGCTTCGGCTCCAAACTCGGCCTGCACGAACCCTTCCTGGCGCAGGTCGCCGAGGCCGTCATCCAGACCTACGGCGAGTTCTACCCCGAACTGGTAGAAAACCGCGCTGCCATTCTGGATAACCTGACCCGCGAGGAGAGACGCTTCGCGCGCACGGTGGAAGGTGGCCTGGCACATCTGGATGACCTTTTGGAGAAAATGCAGGCACGCGGTGAGAAGGTGCTCGATGGCGCCGCTGCCTTCGACCTGTACGCCACTTATGGCTTGCCTTTGGAGATCACGCGCGATGTGGCCCGTGAGCAAGGTCTGGACGTAGACGAGGTCGGTTTCCGCGCCGCCATGGAGGAGCATCGCCTCGCCTCCGGCGGCGGCAAGGCCATGGGCCCCCTCGGCGGCGAAGATGCCGAGATGTACGCTTCGCTTCTGGAAGACTTGCAGAAGGCCGGCAAACTCGGCCCCGAAGGCGTGGAGCACAACCCCTACGGCGATCTGGAGACCGAGGGCGAGGTCCTGGCTCTGGTGGTGGATGGCGAACCGGTGAGCGAAGCCCATGCGGGCGACCGGGTGGAGGTCCTTCTGCCGCGCACGGGATTCTATGTCGAATCCGGGGGTCAGGTGAGCGATACCGGCTATATCGTCTCTTTCTCCTCTGGTAGCGGGGAAGGCTGGAAGATCCGCGTCACCGACATGCGCAAACCCGCCGCGGGCGTTGTCGTGCACGTTGGCGAGGTGGTGGAGGGTATTCCACGCGTCGGCGATGCGGCTTTGGCCTCGGTAGACCGCGAGCGTCGTCACGATATCATGCGCAACCATACCGCCACGCATCTGCTACATCGTGAGTTGCGCGCCGTCCTGGGTGAGCATGCCCGACAGGCCGGCTCGTTGGTCGCTCCAGACCGTCTGCGCTTCGACTTCACCCACCCCGAGG
>RFJH01000099.1 GCA_003694975.1 Anaerolineae bacterium
CACGCGTTGTATTACCTGAGCATGGCCTCGGTGTACGACCAATGGATTGACAAAATCACTGCCCTGCGTGCCGAGATGGAAGAGTACGCCAGGGTTGCCGCGGTGATGCAACGTCAGAAGGAAACCGAAGAAGATCAGATCCTGCGTGAATTGCAATATATCAAACAGCGCATCAACACCTCCTCCAGCATCCTGACCGACAAACAAAAGACGGCTTTCTTCTTCGTGCTTGTTCCGGAGGAGATGATCATCATTGACACGCAGAAGGCAGCCGACCTGTTTGCCCGCTTCGAGGTCCCGCTCTCCGGTTACATCGTCAACCGCGTCATCCCGCAGGAATTAGGGCAGGAGAACATCCCCGATTACCTGCGTAACCGGTTGGAGATGCAACAAAAGTACCTCAAAAAGATAGAACAACTCTTCGGGGGAGAGGTGTTGGCACGCATCCCTGAGTTCGAGCGCGATATTGCCGGCTTGCCCATGATCGAGCGCATGGCCGAAGCGATGTTCGGGAGGATCTCATGATTGAGAAATCAATGCGTCAGTTCATGGCCGAAAACCCCAGGCTGAAGTACATCTTCTTCGGTGGCAAAGGCGGGGTGGGAAAAACCGTGATGGCCGGTGCGGCAGCCATCTGGGCAGCGCAGCAAGGCCGTAAGACACTCCTGGCTTCCACCAATCCGGTCCACTCCCTCTCCGGTCTGCTCGACCAGGATGTCTTCGGCAAGCCCACACCGGTCGCGGGCGTTCCAAATCTGGAAGCCTATGAAATCGATACCAAAGAGACGATTGAACGCTCCAAGCAGGAGATTCGCGAGAAGATTGAATGGTTCCTCAAATATGCCGATGTCAAGACCAAGGCAGACGAGTTCGTCGAATCGGCCACGATGAACCCCGCCTTTGAAGAATCGGCCATGTTTGAGAACATGATTGACTTGATGTTCCGGGACGAATACGAAGTCTATGTGTTCGATACGGCGCCGACCGCCAACGCCCGCCGCCTTCTGGGGATGTCCAGCGTGTATTCCATGTGGGTGAACAAGATGGTCCAGAGCCGCGAGGAGGCCATGTCGCTCAAGCAGTTGCTCTCCTACAGCCGCAAGAAAGAAGAAAAAGACCCTCTCATGGAATACCTGCTCAACCTTCGCGAGCGTATGACGCGGGCCAAGACTCTGCTCACCGATGAGGCGCTGACGGCGTTCTTCTTCATTACGCTGCCGGAGGCATTGCCCATCGCCGTAATCACCCGCTTCATCAACTGGTTCCACGAATTCGGTATCCCCATTGGCGGCGTGGTGGTCAACATGTTGATTGATAAGAACAGTGTGCGCGATGATGCGCCCGACTTTGTTAAGAACCGCGTCAAGATGCAAGAAGAATACATGGATGAGATCGAGAAACAGTTCGACGGCATGGTCCGGGCGATCATCCCCCTCTTTGAGACCGAAGTGCGCGGCGTGGAAATGCTTCAGCGGGTCGTCCGCTTAATGTTCGCCTGAATGGACCGGGTTCTCCGAGGAAGAGCCATCGCCCGTTCACCTGGGCGGTGGCTTTCCTTATTTTATTTTTATCGCGATAACGCCGATACCAGTTTTTCCAACCGGCTAAAGAAAGCCTCCGCAGAACTCGTTCGCAGGAACGGCAAACGAGCGCGTAAGAAAATATGAGGCGCTTTTCCGCGTACACTTAGGCGGACGACGGCCCGAGGGTAACGCGTCAGAAAAGAGCGTATCGCCTCAAGAGGCGCTTCCTCTTCCCCATTGCGCCAGGCGATACGCACCCCGCCCGGGCCTTCGTCCTCTTTAAACGGCGTGTCCCCTGCCCCGCTAAGTTTCCGCGTGAACCCTCGGTCAGCCGGGGACGCGACCTCGATCTCCCATGCCGGGCGTGTGCGCAGGGAGAGCCACATCACCAACTCGTCCCGCCGACCTTGCAGGCGGTGGAAAAGCCAGAAAAGCGGATTCTCGCGCGGCTCGAGCAAGAAAGCAGCCTCCACGCGTCGGAAAGGTTCTTTCGCCTTTTGGACGACCATCTGCCCGCCTGTGGCCATTCCTCGTAATGGCTCTCCCGGGGAGACGTGACCGTATTGCCGTAGCCCTTGCTGTAGCCAGGATGCGATTTGCTCCGCTTTTTGACGATTCGTGTAATACCCCGCGATATACCCCAGGATGAGCACCGCGCTCACGCCGATTACAATCCATTGACCCAAATCCAGTTCCATTCTTGGCCTCCTCGTTGTCATCTACCCAATACTTGTCCTGGCGCGATGACCTCCCGTCGCATGGTGCGCCATACCATGATAACCCAGAACGCCATTGCCAGGAAGGCGATAAGTGCCGGAAGAGTCAGCCCATCCACCATCCCACCAATCACGTTCCCCAGACCGGTGATGGCATAGATGGCTACGGCGAGATTGTCATGAGTGCTGTGGAAATAGTCGTCCCGATGTCTGCTACGCCGGTGCGCATAGAGACTCAGAATGACAAAAGACGTCAGCCACCAGCCCAGGAAATTGCTGAGCGGGATACCGAAATACGCTCCACCATGTTCCCAGACCCAGTGATCGCGTCGGACCATCACCGGGTCCACAATGAGATCCCACGAAGTCATGACCAGGCCGCCCAGCGCTGCCTCGCTCCAGGGGTGTTTTCCCCTCTGGGCATGAGGAAACAGGCGGGTTGCAATCACGTATGCGGGATAGAGCATGTTCAACCAGACGATGGGGATGACGTAGGGCACCAGGCCCAGGAAAAGCGCTCCCAATTTGTCGGTGTAATGATAATGACCAAAAGGAAAACCGGTGGATACGCCTATGCTTTCTATTATCAGAGTAAGCAGGAGGGTCAGGAGGACAAAACGTATCGCATTGCGCCATCCTTCCCTCTGCCCTGCGTGCAAGAGTACGAACACCATTGCCACGAGGGGATGCGCGAAGGCCACCCCAATTTGAAACGGCAATCCCAGCCAGGCACGGAAATAGATATACCCCGTGAGGACGGCGTAAGCGCCAAGCAGCAAAGCGAGAGCACGGCGGGTGTTCATCATCTTTTCATTGTACTACTCGCGCGGCCAGTCACTGCCCAACACACGATGCTGGGTGTTCCTTGCAGTTCTGTCAATCGCGCATCAGTTGTTCCAGCCGGCTGGTGCCGACGTTGAAGTAGGTGGCCGCCGGGTGGTGGACGATGATGGCTGCGGTGGATTGCTCCGGCACCAGTTGATACGCTGCGGTCAGCGACATGCCGAGTTCCTGTTCCGCGGGCAGCAGGTCGAAGACCACGCGGTGGTCTTCC
>RFJH01000100.1 GCA_003694975.1 Anaerolineae bacterium
CCCACGCCCACCATCACCCCCACGCGCCCCACGCCCACTCCCACGCCCGTACCGAGAGGAACACCTGTTCCTAGCGGCGTTATTGTACACTGTGCAGGGAAGGACTATCATCTCGGCATCTACTATTATGGTAATACAATACAGTGGGGATGGACCACTGATCAGGTTGGCCCCGGGTACTATATAACTGGCATCGGCCTAAAGAAGGCTCAAAAGCCTTATTCTGATAATTGGTACTGGTACATTGCCATATCATGGCAGCCTGGTGACATATGCTGCAGTGGCGCTTGGTACCAAGGGCCATCGGCGAGCACCTTTCCCCCCTATGGCACTTACCATTATGTTTATTTTTATGAGCCCAACCCTAGCCCATTCTGTGGGAGTGCGGTTACCGTCACGGGGCCGCCTTCCCCGCCTCTCAAATGGCGATTCTCCCGCGATGTCTATTATCGCGGTGAACCCCTTCATGCACACGCGGAAAGCGCTTACATCCCTATCCAACTCGCGGAGAAGGGATGGGAGTGGCAGAGCGGGAGCGGAGGCTTTACCGTGCAGTTCACCGCGAGCGATGGTAGCGCCACCGCGGGTGAGGATTATATCCCCGTTTCCAAACGTATTGCCTTGTCGAGATCGGGTCGGAGCTCGGTGACCGTAGATCTCCTCCATGACACCGAGATGGAAGGCAACGAGACCGTCCTCCTCACTCTCAGCGATCCCGGTAGGTATACTGCGCTCGGGGACCCGAGCACGGCCGTGCTCATCATCACCGAGAATCCGGACCTGACCGTGGATCCAGTCGATCTGGATCCCACAGCCGTCATCGAGCGGAATGGCCGCTTCATCATGCCTGTGGACGTCACCGTGCGCAACATCGGCGGCGGCCGAGTCAATAACGTCGTGGTGCGCTACCGGCACGGCTACTATACTGGGGAGTGGCAGGAAGAAACCATTCCCTCCCTGGCTCCGGGAGAGAGCTTCCAGTTCCATTGGGAGTGGGACATCACCGACCGGGTGGTCAGAGCGAAAGGTGACCCCTGTGTAAGCTTTCGTGTGGAAGTGGACCCGCATAATGCCGTGAGAGAGGTCAACGAAAACAATAATCAACAAAGCGACACGGCGTGCCTGGATGTCCGGCCGCGCATCATCGAGATCGATCCCGAGCTCCCTCTGAGACGCGGCTATTACATCGCTGGGCTCAGCGCCCCCAACCTCATCAGAGCGGAGGTGGACTGGAACGGCGATGCGGTCGGAACCGGCGAACCGCCCTATGGTGAGGTCATCTTCGAGCTCAATGGCAATCAAGTCGTGGAGCCGGGTCAGGCCTGGGGCGCTCAACACACTTTTGATATGGGCCTGGACTTCCGGGGCACCTTGTACTACGCCAACAACCGTTTGCGGATCCAACCCAGACGCACCATACATGGGAACACGGTTCTACAAGGTGAACCGCACGCTTTCTGGCCCACCGTCTTCTCTTACCCCCACTGGTTGCAATATTGGGAAGTCCAGGGCTTCGCCGAGCCCTTGGGCGCCGCGGTCTGGCCGCCGGCGGTGTTATACGAGGCCGAGTTCGAGTACCCCGATGCTTTCAGCGCCATCTGGAACGTGCCCGAGGAGGTGCCCTTCCTGGGTCTGGATGGAGGAGAATTCGGCATCACCGACGCCGTGGGTCATTTCCTCGCCGCTGTCGACTCCACCGGCAAAGGGTCCGTCAGGGTTCTCGACGAGGGTTTCTCGCTACTGAAATTGGGTGGCGAGCTCATCCAAGGCGCGGTCTACGGTGGTGGGGACGATGTGGCCGGTTTTGCTTACGGCTGGGGCTTGAGGCTGCGGAAGGTCCCGATGGGCCTGGAATTCGACGAAATCGTCCCCATACAAGATAGTTTGGTTATCCTCTTCCCCAACCTGCGCAGCACGCAGGGGTGGTGGCTTATGCCGCGCTTTGTGGACTGGCTAAGCCATGCTTCGTTGACCGGTTTCTTCGACTCCAGCATGGACATCCAGACCGAGTTCTACAGCACGAACTACGGGTTGGAGTTCTGGCCGGCGCCGAAAGAGAGCGTAGGCTATGTCGATGCAACGATTGAACTGATCACACAGCCCCTGCCGAACCTCTTCGCCATCGTCTACGGTGGCGGCGTGGCGGACATCCTCGTTCGGACGCCCAAGGACCCCCAGGATCCCGACTACCTGCACCAAGGAGAGATCCAGATCGTCTCCGATCTCCGCTTAGCCGCCTGGCTCTATGAGGTCGAATTCAAGCGCGCGTTGAAGTGCCTTTATCCCGGCGAGTGCACAGACTCCTGGTATCCGGACGGGGGCGAAGAGTCGCAGACAGGCCAACGGGCTCAGGCGGCCGCGCCCAATTGGCATCTCATCCCGCGCGACTACGCCGGGCCTGATTACGCCCGGTTCAGGGCCGCGCCCGCGCTTCAGGCCAGCAGTGTGATCCAGGCCACGGCCACCACCACCGAGACCCTGCTGGTGAGCAACGTCTATCCCCGCTCCGAACCGGCC
>RFJH01000101.1 GCA_003694975.1 Anaerolineae bacterium
ACCCGACCGCGGCTCTGACCAGCCGCCAGAGCGTCCGGTTGACCGGCGTGGGGACGTCGTGCTGCTCTCCCAGGCGGGCGATGGCGCCGCAGATGGCATCAATCTCCGTCGGTGCGCCGCGTTGCACATCCTGGAACATAGAGGAGTGGTTGGTCGCCGTGCGACGGGCAACTTCTTCGGCAGCGGCGACGGGGTCTGCGAACGGCAGCGCGACGCCCAGAGCATGAGCGACCGCAGCCGCCTCGCGCGCCAGTTCGCCCATCAGGTCGCGCGCCGTGGGACGCTCCAGGAGGGCGCCGTTGGGAACGCGCAGTAGCGCGGTGAGGGGGTTGATGGCCGCGTTGATAACCAGTTTGCCCCATACCAGGGATTGAGCATCCGGGACCACCTCCACGCGGAAGCCGGCGGCGCGCAGGGCATCGGCCAGAGGGGGAAGTCGGGGATGCTCTTCGATGGAGACGGTTCCTTCTCCACCCAGGCGTGCCAGGCCGGGGGCGAGGAGGGTCGCTCCGGTGGTGGTCACGCCCAGGGCAACGCGCGCCCTCCCCAGGGTCCGGGCGAGGACGGCATCGTTCCCCAGGCCGTTCTGCAGCGTCAGGGCGAGGCCGTCTTCGGGGAGGCAATCCGCGAGTTGCCGCGCGGCGCGTTCGGTCTGCCAGGATTTGACCAGGACGAGGGCATAGCGCGCGGCGCGACAGTCGGCAGGGTCGTCCGTAGCCCGGACGGGGAAAGCGCGCGATGCGCCATCGGCTTCGGTCAGCCGGGCGCCGTGTTCACGTAGCGCGTCCAGGCCCTCCTGCCAGGTGCCGAGCATGGTGATATGCACCCCGATGGCCGCCAGGCGCGCCGCGAACAGGGTCGCCAGCGCGCCTGTGCCCACAATGAGGAGGCGCTCCGGCAGCATCTGCCTGTCGGTTGTCATAGGTTCACCCCTCTGCAAGAGCCAGAAAGGCTTCCCACTCCTCGTCGTCCATCGCCACGCTGTGCTCTTCGCCTGGGAAGGCTTTTGCTTTCACGTCGGCAATGTAATCCCGGAAAGCACGCTGCATTTCGGCGTGCAGGTTGGCATAGCGCTTGACGAAACGGGGGGTAAAGCGGTCGAAGAGACCGAGCAAGTCGTGCGTGACCAGCACCTGCCCGTCGCAACCGACCCCTGCGCCGATGCCAATGGTGGGGATGTGAAGACGCCGGGAGACGAATTCGGCCAATTGCGCGGGTACGGATTCGAGAACGATGCTGAAGCAACCGGCTTCTTCGAGCAGGAGAGCATCCTCGAGCAGGCGATACGCCGCCTGTGCCGTCTTTCCCTGGGTGCGGAAACCACCCAATTGATGGATGGATTGCGGCGTGAGGCCGAGGTGGCCCATCACCGGGATGCCCGCGCCGACGATGGCGCGCACGGTCTCCAGGCGCTCCCGCCCGCCTTCCAGTTTCACCGCGTCCATGCCGCCTTCTTGCAGAAAACGCCCTGCATTGCGCACGGCTTCCTCGGTGGAGACCTGATAGGAGAGGAACGGCATATCGCCGATCAGCAAAGCGTATCTTGCCCCACGCGCCACAGCGCGGCAGTGGTGGATCATCTCGTCCATAGTCACCGGCAGGGTGTTCTCATAACCGAGCACGACCATGCCGAGCGAATCGCCGACCAGGATCGAATCCACCCCTGCCCGATCCATCGCCAGCGCGGTGGGGTAATCGTAGGCGGTGAGCATGGTGATCGGCTCGCCGCGTTCCTTCTTCCGCAGGAACGTGCGCGTGGTGACTTTCTTCCGTTGTTCGGTGGATGTGGTGGGGGATGGCGAAGGAATTGCAGACATGGTACCCTCCTCTGGCAAGGTAGGGGCCGTTTGGTCACGGCTTCCGGGGAAACCGTGAAATCACAGCCGGATAGAGATGGTCGCGCCGTCGCACTCACAAGGATGTACGCGGCAAGAGGTATTATTCCACAAAATCGAGTTTGCGACAATCCCTGTTTTGCTCTATAATCTAGCCTGGACTGTTTCGCTTTCCATTTCGCCACCTTGCAAGGGTCACTTCGGCGGCCAACCATCGTGGCCGGAGAAAGCGGTTTTGAAAGGAGAAAGTGATGCGACGGGCAATTGGCTTTCTGATCGGCGTGATGGTCGGAGCGTTGGTCGGCTCCACAATTGCGCTTCTCCTGGCCCCTGAATCGGGTGAGCGGTTGCGCGCTGCGATTCGAGAACGCGGAGTGAACTTCCTGGCAGAGGTACGCCAGGCAGCCGATACGCGACGTATCGAACTCCAGGAACGTCTCGAGGCACTGCGCACACCGCAAGCCTGAACGCTGTACTCCCTTCCGATTCGCCGAGCAGGCGCGACGTGGGATTCCCGCGTCACTCGCACTGCCCGGCGTTTTCGCGGGGGAACCTGTCACGGAGGACATATGTCAACGCCTCATCCCCTGGCCGGCATCTACGCGGCCTCTCTGACCCCACTCGACGCCGATTTCTCCCCAGACCTCGAGTCTCTTCCGCCGTATCTGGCCTTTCTCGCCTCTCGTGGCTGTCACGGGGCGCTCCTTCTGGGAACAACGGGGGAGGGACCGTCATTCTCTCCCGCCGAGCGCGAGGCAATCTTCCGCGCCGCGCGCACGGTGCGAGAGGAACACCCCGGTTTTCGTCTCCTGGCCGGCACCGGCACGCCCAGTCTGCAAGAGACGATTGACCTGACGCGCGCCGCCTTCGAGGCGGGTTTCGACGGTGTGGTTGTCCTGCCGCCGTACTATTTCCGCAAGGCGAGCGATGAGGGGTTGTTCGCCTGGTTCGATCAGGTCATTCGGAAAGCCGTCCCGGAGGGAGGCTATTTGCTGGGGTATCACATTCCGGGCACATCGGGAGTGGGGCTTTCGCTCGACCTCCTGGCACGCCTGAAGGAAGCGCATCCGCAAAAGTTCGCCGGCATCAAGGATTCTTCGCACGACGCCGAACACGCACGCGCCCTGGGAGAGCGCTTTGGAGACGATTTGCTGGTGCTCAACGGCACCGATTCGTTTCTTGGACTGGCACTGGAGGCAAAGGCGCAAGGGTGCATCACCGCCCCCGCCAACCTGATTTCCCCCGACCTGCGCGCCGTGTGGGAGGCTGCTCGACGAGGTAAGCCATTCTCCTCGATCCAGGCGCGCGTCAGCGCGGCGCGGCACGTCCTGGAACGTTATGCCCCGTTCCCGCCCATTCTCAAGGCGCTGGCAGCGCGCCTGTACGGCTGGCCTCGCTGGCCGGTCCGCCCGCCGCTGATGCCTGTACCACCGGAGGTGGAGGAGCGGGCGGCGCGAGAACTGGACGAGGCGATGACATCACAGAGCAATGGGTGATCTCTGGCGCGTGCTCTATACTCCCCCGGCGCGCGGCGCGTGGAACATGGCCGTGGACGAGGCGATACTGGAACACGTCGGGCGCGGCGACTCGCTCCCGACACTGCGCCTCTACGCCTGGGAGCCGCCTTGCCTTTCGCTGGGTTTCGCCCAGCCCTTCGCCGAGGTGAACCTCGTCGCGCTGCGCGAACACGGCTGGGACGTGGTGCGCCGTCCCACCGGCGGACGCGCCATCCTGCACACCGATGAGTTGACCTACGCGGTCATCGCGCCGCCGGAGGACCCGCGCGTGGTCGGGAGTGTACTGGAGAGTTACCGTCGCCTGGCCGCGGCACTGCTGGAGGCGCTGCGTCGCCTGGGCCTGGAGCCGGAGATCAAGGGAGAGACACCCGGCGCGGGGAACGCGCCCAACCCCGTCTGCTTCGAGGTGCCCTCTTCCTATGAAATCACCGTTGGGGGAAAGAAGTTGATCGGTTCGGCGCAGTCCCGTCGCCGGGAGGGGGTGTTGCAACACGGCTCACTGCCGCTGACCGGTGACCTGACGCGCATCACCCGTGCCCTGCTCTTCCCCGACGAGGCGGCGCGGAGAGAGGCTGCGGAACGCCTGCTGGCACGGGCGACGACGGTCGAGAGGGCGCTGGGGAGGAGAGTCACCTGGGAGGCCGCCGCGCAGGCGTTCGTCGGCGCGTTCGAAACCGCCCTGGGGATACAATTTGCTCCGGGTGAACTGTCCGCCTCTGAAGAGGAGCGAGCACGGGAGTTGATGCGGGAAAAATACGAACACCCGTCCTGGACAGAACGGGTGTAGTGGGTCACTCGAAGATAACCGTCTTATAACCCAGGGATTGAAAGAATTTCTGCAGGAAAATCTCCGCGTTCTGGCGGGCGATTTCCAGGATGCCGTCTTCCTCGGCGGCCTTGCGGATTTCGACCTCGGCGACCTGTCGGGCAGTGGTCTCCAGGTTGACGTCTCCGTGGGTCAGGAGGCCGGTCTCACGGTCGTAGACGTAGGACTTCTCGTTATCCAGCGTGGCGACGAAAATCTCCGGCGGTGGCAGGTGGACATAGAGCACACCGTTCTCCAGGCGCATATCTTCCGGCTGGATTTTTTCCATGTCTATTCCGGCGATGACGATGCCATGAGCCACAAAGAGCAGGCGATCGCCGAAGAGGAAATCGAACGCGCCCTGCCCGGTTTCCGCCGTGATGACCTTCTCTATGCTGTATTGAATGGTCTCCAGCCGCGCCAGAGCGCGCACCTCGTGGATATAGGTCACCGGATCGGGGATCACGGTGGGGGTGGGGTGCAGCAACTCGGAGACCTGGGTCTGCAAAGCGCTGTTAGCCTGTTGCAGCGGTTGGATGGCCTGCTGCGCCTGCCGGGCGCCTTCCTGCACGGTCTGCACGACGAAATAGACGGCCACGGCGACTATAACCAGAAGAAGTAAAGAGAACCAGTTTTGTTTCATGAGTTTTCAGCCTCCGGGGCTCCTTTCAGCAAACCGGTCTATCGGGTTGTTTGGCCTGCAAAGCCGCCGGTGATTGCTTTATTGTAGCACACCGCCGTTCTCTCTCTCAGGGAGAGACGCCCTGCTCACCACTTTTCGCGTCATCCCCTGCCAGACCCAGAGCCGGAGCGACGCGACGCATAGCCTCGATCACATTGCCC
>RFJH01000102.1 GCA_003694975.1 Anaerolineae bacterium
GGAAACCTGCAAGCGTTCGCCGACCTCGTGCGTGCTCACCAACAGGCTGTCTTCAACATTGCCTACCGCCTGCTTGGCAACACCCAGGACGCGGAAGACGCCACCCAGGAGACGTTTCTGCGCGCCTACCGTTTCTTCGACCGCTTCGACCCCAACCGTCCCTTCGCGCCCTGGGTGAAGCGCATCGCGGTCAACGTCTGCCTGAACCACATGGCCCGGCGGCCTACACCCTACTCTCTGGACGCCGACGGCGCTCCGCCACCCCCCGATGCTGCCCCTGGCCCCGAAGCGCGGACGCTCCAGCGCGACCTGAGCCGACGCGTGCGGGCCGAGGTGTTGGCCCTGCCCCCGCGCTACCGCGCCGTGATCGAACTACGGCACTTCCAGGGGCTGAGTTACACCGAGATCGCCGAGGCCCTGGGACGGCCACTCAACACCGTCAAAAGCGACCTCTTTCGCGCCCGAAAACTGCTCGCCGAACGCCTGAAAGACTTGCGAGAGACCCCATGAAACACATCAGCGATTTCACCCTCAACGAATACCTCGACGAGGCCCTCCCGCCCGCCGCGCGTCGCGAGGTAGAGACTCATTTAAGCGCCTGCCCCACCTGTCAGGAGCGCCTGGACGACTTGCGGTTCGTCTTCGCCACCCTGGAACGCCTCCCCGAACTCCCCCTCCAACACGACCTGGCCCCTGCTATTCTGGCACACCTCCCCTCGCGGCAGGCCACGCCCTCATTCACCCTCTTGCAGGCCTCTCAATGGGGACTGGTCATCGGCGTTGCTCTCTGGTTCGGCACTTCCCTCGCACGGATAGTCCAAATCCCCACCATCCCTGCATTCTCCTTCTTCATCCCTTCGCTCATTCCCCAATTAGCCCTCCACCCTCCCATGCCGCCGACCTTCCAACTCCCCCCCTCGTTTATTCCTCTTCTTATCGCATCTTTTCTTCTCTGGCTATTCGGCAACCGCGTGTTTCTGGCCGAAAGCGGACAAAAAATCATCGAAAAGAACACCACTTCATGACTCCCGGCACGCAAGAGTGTGTCCACTTTGTTCCGAATTCACCGTCAAAAGAAAGGATACAAACGATGGAAGCCCTCGGATTGTTGTTGCTCCTCCTGTTCGTTCTGGTCACCGCCATCGCCCTGCTCACAGCACTCACCCTTCTCGTCAACGAGCCGGTTCGCAGCGCGCAGGAACACCTGCAGGCGGCCCCCGGTCGGGTCATCCTGGTGGGGCTGGTCAACGCCATTTTCGCCGCGTTGATTGCCCTGGTATTCCTGTGGGGCGCCGGCCAGGTCTCTCCCCTTGCCAACGGCCTGCTTGCCGGCATCCTGGCCTTGATCGGGCTTCTGGTCCTCGCCGCGCTGGCTGCCCTGACCGTGCTGGGGCTGGCGGCCCTCGCCAACCTGTTGGGAGAGCGCATGGGGTACGAAGCCGCTCCGCAGTCCACCCTGCGCGGCAGCCTCCTCCTGCTCCTCGCCGCCCTGACCCCCTACGTCGGTTGGTTCATCTTTGCTCCCCTGACCCTCTTCGCATCCCTCGGCGCGGCCATCCGCGCCGTGTATCCCCGCCGCTGAGCCAGTGGGTCCTGCCTCCATGCCCTTCCGCTCCCTTGCCCTCCTCCTCGTGCTCCTCGTCTCCCTTGCCTGTGGACAAAGCACCCCGGCGACCACTCCTCAGCCTCAGCCAACGAACTGGCACACGTTCGAGGAGGGCGATGTCCATGTCCGCCTGCCAGGCTGGCCTGAGGCCCCTTCAAAAGATGAGAGCATCCTGCTCAACCTCAGCGACGGACGCGCCTCGGTGTGGGTCAAACCCTGGCCGTTCATCCCTCGCCTGGTGTTCCGAAGCGTGCGCGAGTGGGCCGAAAAAGAAGATCAGGCCACACTGCTCGGTCAGCAGGTCAGCCCGGAGCGCGTCGTCTTCGATCTCGCCCTGAGTCGCCTCGTTACCACCCTGCACCTGAAGACGCTTTTGCTTTACTGCAACGCGAAGGCATACGAAATCTCCCTTGCCGCGCCCGAATCGGATTTTGAAACCTACGCGCCGCTGGCAGAGCAAATCTTCGCCGAGGCAGAGTGTACTCCTACCGGCCTCCCGCCCAAACGAACGCGCGGCGCCCTGGGCATGGTCATCCTGCCGGCTGCCACGAACGGCACCGCCTTCGACCCCACAGCCTATCAGCAAGCCCTGGCACTGGCTCGGCGCAGCGGTGTTCAAGTCTCACACTATTACATCCAGTGGGGCGATGTGGAGAAATCACCGCATCAGTACGATTGGGCAACGCTTGATTACATTCTCGAAGCCCACGCTCTGGAGGGTTTTCAGGTCTCGCTGGTGGTCAACGTCATCCACACCAGCGTGCGCGGACGCGTCCCTGCCGACCTGGAAGGCCTGCCGTTCGACGACCCACGCCTGGCCTCCCGTCTGGCGGATTTCCTCGCTGCTCTGGCGGCGCGCTACTCCGGGCAAATAGACTATCTGGCCATCGGCAACGAGGTCAACAACTACTTCGTCAAACACCCTGACGAGGTGGAAGCCTACGCCTCGCTCTTCGACCAGGCGCGCCAGGCCGTGCATGCCGTGAACCCCGACCTGCCGGTGGGCATTGTCTTTGCCTATCACGATGCGGAGAGGCAGAACGCCTTTGACATCATCCGCCAACTCCAGCGTGGCGACTACACCGCCTTCACTGTTTATCTCTACAACGAAGGCTTTCACTTCACGCGTGACCCGGGCCTGATCGCCGAGGCCCTGGACGGGATGCTCGCCCTGGCAGGAGACACCCCCGTTGCCATTGTGGAGACAGGTTGGAACACAGCCCCGGAACTGGACGGCTCGGAAGTCTCCCAGGCGGAGTACGTGCGACAGGTCTTCGCCGCCCTCCGGGCGCGGCGCGAGCGCCTTCTCTTCCTCTCCTGGTTTGCACTTCACGATTCACTACGGGAGACCTGTGAGGAACAGGCACTCACGTTCTTCGAGCCAGGAGAGCAACCCGATCCGGCGAACATGGAAGCCTTCATGACCTTCATCTGCTACTTTGGCCTTCGTCGCGCCGATGGCACCCCCAAAGCCGCCTGGGAGGTATGGGTGCAAGAAGCGGAAAACTACCTTAGCGCTCCTTGAGGAAACACTACACCACCGGTCTCATCGCCCCCCTGTTCAGAAGTCCACGATGCGCGGCACAGTACCCTGTTACGGGCAGGCGTTCGACAGGTGCTCTTCAAACGTCTCCGCGAAGAGGTGTCGCCCGGAGCCATCACAGGCGGCGCGGAAGTAAAAGTAAGGCGTTTGGGCAGGAAAAGCCACCGCACGCAACGCACTCAGAGAAGGATTGCCAATCGGTGTCGGTGGCAGGCCGGGGTGACGGTACGTGTTGTAGGGAGAATCAATCTCCAGGTCTTCCAACGTGAGGGGGTTCTTCCACCACGTACCGGTAGAGGCATCGTACCCCAGAGCGTACTGCACGGTCGGGTCGGATTCCAGGTTCATGCCCGCTTCCAGACGGTTGAGGAAGACGGAGGCAATAAGTGGCTGCTCTTCGGCGATAACCGCTTCACGCTCCACAATGGACGCCAGCGTGACCGCCTCGTACACACTCAATCCCTGACGGGCGAACCCCTGACGCAGTTCCGGCGTCAGGTTCTGAGCGAAGCGGCGCACGAACTCGTTCACCAGTTGACCGGCAGAGAGTTGGCGCGGCAAATCGTAGGAATCGGGAAATAGGAACCCCTCCACGCTCGACGCTCCGACCAGGAAATCCAGTCCAGGGGGCGGGGAATGGGCTGCGGCGAGGAATTCGTCCGGGGAGATGCTCAAGCCCGAGGTCGGGAGCGATGCGGCAATCTCTTCCAGGCGCCACCCCGCCAGGATGACGAAGGTCACACGCGTCGGGGTGGCATCCTGCAGAGCGTGCGCGATGTCTACGACCGTCATGGAGGGAGAAAGAGAATGCTCGCCCGCCTGGATCGAGGTATCCAGGCCACTGTACACCAGATAATCCCGAAAGGCGGCGGCACTCAGGATGAGGCCATCCGCCTCCAGTCGTCCGGCAATTGAGGCGACCGTTTCGCCCTCTTCCACGTAGAAAATACGTCTGACACCGGTCAGGTTCGCAGGGCGTGTCAGCAGGCCATCGTGCCAGAGAAGGCGCGCCGAGTATTCAAACGTCTGCCAGGGAGAGAGGTGAGGCGATGGCGTTCCATAATGACGGGCAGCGAGGGATGGCACGGCAAGGAAGACCCCCAACGCCAGCAGGGCAAGCAGGAGAAGGGCGAAAAGCAGGCGAGACATTCAGGGAGTATGCGGCGAGGAGCGCCGTGCTTCAAGGTAGGATTGCAGGATGACGGTCGCGGCCAGGGCGTCCACCGGTTCGCGGCGCTTTTTGCGCGCGATGCCCAAAGCCCGACGCGCTTCCAGGGCTTCGTAGGTACTGAACGCCTCATCCCACAGCACGACCGGCACATCCACGCAGGCACGCAGGGCATCGGCAAAGCGCGCCGCACTACGTCCTTGTCGCGTGGGACGCCCATCATCATCCAGAGATTGCCCAACGACGATCAACCCCACCTCATGAGAACGGGCCAGTTCGGCCACCCGCGCTGCGTCCTCCGCCCGTGAGATATGCTCCAACACGGTCAGTGGGGAAGCAATGGTGGCCGTCGGGTCGCTGACCGCGATGCCGATGCGCTTCTCACCGTGATCTACGGCCAGGATTCTCATGGCATCTCCACCGAGATTCGGAACGGCGCCAGAGGAAGCCAGGGCCACCAGGAGGGAGTCATGGTAATGCGCGGGGAGGCGGCAAGAGGCAATTCTTCCTCCAGGCGCGCAATCGCTCCGGAGACCGTCCGCCCGCGCACCAGTGCGATGACCTGCAGCAGCGAAATATCCCGGCGCACGACCTGCTCGGCGCGCATCCTCCAGCGCGTCACACCATCCTGACCGGTGACAGGGTCGGAGAGAATGCGATAGGAAAGCGTTTCGGGCAAAGGCACGAACCCTTGCGGCACGGAGGGGGTCAAGGCGCCGCGTGCCAACGCTTTCAGGTCGGAGGCAGAGGCATACTCCATCACGAAGACGGCGCGCATCGTCAGGGTGAGGGTTGAGCCGGGTTGACCCTCCGGAGGGTCAAAGGTCTCGTCCAGCACTTCGGAGAGAGTCAGGGTATCCGGGAACGGCAGGTCACCTTCAGCCAGGAGGTCGGCAAACTCCGTCCGGGCGCGGCGATAGAGCGTCTCAATGAGCGCCTCGCGCAGTCGCTCGCGGTCTTCAGGCGAAGGAGCGGGGACAGAGCGGTTGCTGCCGCCGGTGGTCGGCTCCGGATTGGTGACCGCCAGGGCCAGCGCCAGATCTCCTTCAACGACAACCAGCGAATCCGGATCGAGATTTCCAACCGCGCCGGGGGTAAGCGCCTCGACAGGCACCTCGACGTATTGCTCTACACCAACAGGCACTTCGACATCTTCGAGGGTGACGAAACGCACCACCGGATCTCCGACGGTGCGCACCACCGTCCCGGCCGGCGCGAGGACCGGCAAGGGAGTCAGGTTACGGAAACGCACCACGCCATAAGCGCTTTCGCGCGGCAGGCTGACGTGACCCGTCGTGCGCGTACTCTGATCGGCAATGACAACAATACGGGCGCGGCGCGCCGGCACCGCGCCGCCGATATAGATTTCCTCCCTCTCCGGCGCGGCGTTGACCGAAAGTTCCACGCGATGAGAACGGGTGAAGGGTTCCAACATGATTTCCGCGCGGGGGAGGAAGGCCATCGCCACGGCCAGCACGGAGAGCACGCCGAGAGCGAAGGCCAGCAGCCGGGTCAGAGGGTGCGTTCGCCAGGGGGCCTCGGTGGGACGCGCCGTCTGGCGCATTTCGCGCAGGTCACGACGCGGAGGGCGCGATCGAGGAAGGGGAGAAGGAGGGGGAGGTGGCCAGAGAGTACGTTGGGCTTCCTTTGCAGTCTCAAAGACGGGGATGCCCTGGTCGAGGGCCTCGCGGATGATTTCCGTATCGCGAGTCACCAAACCGAGTTGGGCACCCAAATGGCGGGCGTGACGTTGCAGGAGTTTCAGGTCGAGCGGACGCAGCGCCACCCGTCCACGTACCGGCCAGAGGAGGAGAATGCGCGGCGTCTTAGCCCACGACATCTTGTCGCGGATGGAGATCAGGTCATCGTGGGCTTCGAGGGCGATGATGCGTGTCTTCACGCCGTTGATTATAAATCACCATCGCAGTGCCGGGCGGGCCAACGATCGCCCTTTCCAGGTAGCCGTCCCCAGCACGGTGAACGCCAGGGAACGCAGCGCGATCAATGCGAAGAGAAGCACGGTCAGCGGGTAGAAAAACGCCAGGTACGCCGGGAAGCCAAATCGTTTATAGGCTACGCGGAACAGGGTGATTGTCTCGGCCACGGCTACCACCGCCAGATCAAAAGGAAATTGCGTCAGGGGTTCGCCAAGGAGGCGCGAAAGCAGTGCCAGAGGAGGCTGCAAGAAGGCCAGGATCACCCACGCCCAGGCCAACAGGTAAAACACCACGCGATATTCGAAGAAAGCAAAGACGTTCTTGGTGAACCCTTCAATCGCGTCCCAAAAACCGCGATACATACGACAGCGAACGCGCTCCGTCCCATCTACCAGATACCAGCGAAACCCATTTGCGATAATCCGCCGCCCCAGAGCCACATCGTCCACGACTTTCGCGCGGACAGAAGCATACCCCCCTACCGCCTCGAAAGCCGAACGACGAAAGAGCATGAACTGGCCGATGGTCACCGAAAGCCCCGGTCGGCGCAAACGGCGCGCCAGGCGGAGAGGGAGAAAGGCGAGAATGCCGAGCGCCATGAAGGGCAAGATCAATTTCTCCCCCCACGTGACGACCTCTTCCAGGGGAAAGGCGGTCAGCAAGTCCACATCTTCGCTTAACAACGCCGAGACGCTTTCGCGCAGCATGGAGGGGTGGTGACGTGTATCCGCGTCGGTGAAGAGCAGAAGGTCGCCACGTGCTCGCTGCGCCAACTGATGACAGGCCCAGTGCTTGCCAAGCCAACCGAGGGGCAAAGCCTCCCCATCGAAGACGCGCAGGCGAGGGTCGAGGCGCGCCAGGCGAGTAAGGATATCACCGGTCTCATCGGTGGAGTGGTCGTTGAGCACCAGGACTTCAAAATTGGGATAATCCTGGGCCAGCAAGGAACGCACACAGGCCTCGATGTTCTCCGCCTCGTTACGTGCCGGAACGAGCACGGAGACGTAAGGAAAATGCCTTGAAGGTGTGTGGTCGCCGAAACGCCGAAGGTAACGGGCGTTTGTGATAGCAGTCCATAGGCTAAGGGTGAGAAAAGCGAGCACAATGAGGGGGTAGTGGTCCAGGACAAGCGTCATGCATTCCTCCGGCTCAGGCGGTTTGCCAGCCAGGCGCGCAGACGCGGCGCGTGGCGCAACTCGCGACGATGCGTCCAGGCAATGATGCAAAGGTTGATGCAGGCAAAGGCGGTCAGTGGAGGCGATTCGACAAACCAGAGAGTATACCCCAGCAAGGCAAACATGCCGGCGAAAGCCGCCCAGGCGTGCTCCACCTGAAGAGCCAGGGCGGGGAGGGTGAGGGAAGCGTAAATGGGGAGTGTGCGCAGGCCGATCCAGGCAATCCAGGCGCCGCCACTGGTCGCCAGGGCCTTGCCGCCGTGGAATTTCAACCAGGGTTGGAGCGCGTGCCCGAGGATGGGCGCCAAAGCAACAGGCAAAAGCGCCCAGCCTTCCAGGCCGGCCATCCGTCGCGCCAGATACAGAGGAGCAAACCCTTTTGAAATATCCAGCGCCACTGCGGAAAGTCCCACCGGCCAGCCACCGGCTTTCCAGGCGTTCGTCGCACCGGGATTGCCATCTCCAACAGTACGGATATCTCTGTGCACCCAAAAGTGGACAAGGAGAAACGAGAAAGGAATGCTCCCCAGAATAAAGCCAAACGAGGTCCAGGCAATCAGAGAATTCATGAGTGTCTCCTTTCGTCTTATAAAACAAAAGAACAAAAAGAGCGTTTCGCTACCTCGTTACAATGTAGCGCGTTTGGCATACCCGGCGTAAGGGGAAAGCAAGTGTCAGAGATAAATATTTTATCAAGGGTGGTTACAATGAACATACCCTCTTCTGAAAGGATAAAAGCATGAACCACAAACCACCTCTTCTCTTACTCTCTCTGATGGTCCTCAGCACCCTTGTTTGCAATTTGATGGCCCCACCGCCTACTCCAACGCCTACTCCAACGCCATCTCCCATCCCTCCGACAGCCACTCCACAACCTCCCCCGACACCAAGCGAACCTTGTGTAGACCCTCTGGGTTGCATCGCTTTTCCCAGCGGTGCCGCGATACCCATTGGCGTGGCGCTGGATTTCAGCGGTCCCACCGCTTCCATGGGGAAGGAAATGCGCGGCGGAATCGAAATAGCCGTGGAGGATTTCGGTCTGTTTTCAGGACGACAGGTCATCCTCATCTTTGAAGATAGCGCGTGCTCAACAGATGGCGGACAAGCAGCAGCAGAACATCTTGCTGCCCAAAACGGACTGATCGGCATCATCGGCACAACATGCTCGTCCGCTGCTGTAACGGCGAGAGAGGTAGTTACCAATGCCGGTTTGGTCATGATCTCGCCGTCGAACACTGCATCTGTACTGACGCTTCCCGAAAATTACACGCCTGGCTATTTGCGCGTTGCTCCAAATGACCTGTGGCAGGGTGAACTGGTCGCCGAGTTCGCTTTTCGCGCCCTTGGCGCCCATACAATGGCAACCATCTCTGACGGCTCTCCTTATTCCGACACACTGCAACAGGCCGCCTGCAAGCGATTCGGCGAGTTGGGCGGTCAGTGCGTCACGCAACAAACCATTGCGATCGATGGAGGAAATGCAAGTGCCGTGCTCCCCAATATTGCGGCTTACTCACCTGAGGTATTGTTCCTCCCTCTCTTCGATGACGCGGCTCGCGCTGTCATCAGGCAAAAAGCCTCCTATCCCACCCTGCAAAAGACTATATTGCTCGGCTCCGATTCGTTGGCTGCCTCTCCCACTTTCCTTTCAAGCATGGGTTCAAGAGTGGAAGGGATGTATTTCACCAATTACACCACGGCAGCAAATGAGGCTTTCAACCGCCGCTACCGGGAAAAGTACGGTTCCCAGCCCACCACCATCTTCTCGCTACTCGCCTACGATGCCACCACCCTGCTTCTGAACGCCGCTCGACAGGTCTCCATTGAGCATGAGGGAATTCTTTACATCCCGCGCCAGGCCCTACGCGATGCACTCCTCCGCACTAACGGTTACCCTGGGTTCTCCGGCACGCTGACCTGTAGCCCCACAGGAGACTGTGGTAACCGCGGAGTCCTTTTCGTGCAACGTGTACAGAACGGCACGCTGGTCCGCGTCTATCCTTGAGAAAGACGGGATGCGACCCAGGGAGCTACCAGTGCCAGGGCCTCTTGCAAACGGGAGGCGTCCCTGCCGCCGGCTTGAGCAAGCGTCGGTCGGCCACCGCCTCCTCCCCCAAGAGGCCTGGCAATTTCCTTCACCAGGTCACCGGCATGTAAGCCGCGCGCGGTCAGGTCTTTGGTGACGGCAGCCACGAGCACGGGACGCCCGTTCGAGACCGAGGCCAGGACACATACGCCACTAGAATACTTCTGGCGGAAGCGGTCGGTAAGTTGACGCAGAATGTCCGCGTCGGCGTGAGGGATTTCCAACGCCAGAACGGGCACGCCATCCACTTCCTGAACCGCGGCGAGATGCTGCTCAAAGGCGGCAAAGGCCAATTCACGCTGCAAGGAGGCAATTTCCTTGCGCGCCGCGGCCAGATCATCCAGTAAGGAAGCCACTTTGTCGGCGACCTCTTCTGGCGCAGCCGAGAGCGCCTCGGCAACCCGTTTCAGTTCTCCGAAGCGACGGGCAATCAGTTCATAAGCGCCATGTCCCGTCACCGCTTCGATGCGACGCACGCCGGAAGCCACCGCGCTCTCAGCAACGATGAGAAAGACGCCGATCTCGCCGGTGTGATCCAGGTGGGTGCCGCCACAGAGTTCATAGGAGTAGCGCGCCGTGCGGGGCAGCACGTCAACCTGGGTCCCCGGCGCGGCGCCGATGGCGATGGCGCGCACGGTCTCGCCGTATTTCTCGCCGAAGAGGGCCATCGCGCCTTCTGCCAGGGCCTCCTCCCGCGATTTGTACTCCGGGCGAACGACGTAATCCGCCAAGACGGCCTCGTTCACGCGGCGCTCAATCTCGGCGAGTTGCTCCGGTGTGAGGGCCTCGGGGTGGGTGAAGTCGAAGCGCAGACGGTCTGGAGCGACCAACGAGCCGGCCTGTCGGGCATGCTCACCCAGGACGGCGCGCAACTCACGATGTA
>RFJH01000103.1 GCA_003694975.1 Anaerolineae bacterium
CCGACTACGATGAAATCCTGGCACGTCTCATCGAGCGCGACCGCATCGATTCAACCCGTGAAGTAGCGCCTCTCCGCCCGGCAGAAGACGCCATCATCGTCAACTCCGACCAGATGGATGCCGAGGCAGTTTTCCAATACGTCCTTACCCTGACGCGCGACCCGTAACCGATGACCACACAAGCCCCTCCCAAACCCATCAGCGAAATATGGCGCCCGGAATTGACTCGCCTTCCAGAACTGACTCCAGCGCGGCGTCTCTTCCGCCACCTGGCGCGCGCCATCGTGCGCCCCCTGGTTGCCTTCTGGCTCAAGCCCCAGGTCACCGGCCTGGAGAACTTCCCCCGTCAGGGGCCGGCCATCCTGGTCAGCAATCATCTGGGCGATGCGGATGCTCTGTTGATGTTCTCTTACCTCCCCGTCTTCGTAGACGCGCTGGCGAAGATCGAACTCTACGACATTCCCTTCGTCGGCCCGTTCATGGATGCCTACGGCGTGATTTGGGTACATCGCGGTCGCCCGGACCGACGCGCCATCTCCGCCGCCCTGGAGGGATTGCGCCGGGGGCGCATCATCGCCATCGCGCCGGAAGGACGCGAAAGCCTGACCGGCGGGTTGGAAAAAGGCACCGACGGTGCCGCCTTCCTGGCGCTGAAGGCCGATGTACCTCTCGTCCCCGTTGTGGTCACCGGCACAGAGAACAAGCGCATCTACGAAGGGTTACGCCGCCTGAAGCGCTTGCCGACAACGATGACGGTCGGTGAACCATTTCGCCTCCAGCACCTCCCCGACCGGCGCGAGGCGATACGGCAGGGAACGGAGCACATTATGCGCACGCTGGCACGTATGCTCCCTGAACACTATCGCGGCGTATATCGGGACGTAGTATGAGCCGATAAGGCCCGCCGACCTGCACAAGGCAGGCAAGTTCTTTGCAATGAAAGGATTGCGCTTCACGGCAAATTTACGGCTATAATGAAGCCGAAGTACCTGCGAGGTAGTTGCCGCCAAAGATAGTCAACGATGACCTTCCTCGGCACCCTTCTGACAGAACAACCCTACTACTCCTGGCCAACGTTGACCGGCTGGGGGATATGGTGCATCCTGCTGATTCTGCTGCTCTGGATGCTCTTGCAATGGCGTCAGTACCGCCCCTCCTGGAAAGGGCGCGCACCGCTGACCCTGCTCGGGTTGCTTCTGTCCCTCCCTCTGACCACGCTTTTCATCGGCCTGCGGCTCTCATCCGGCTCCGCTTTACCCATCCCCGGCATCCCTGCCGAGAGCGGTGGCCCCACCATCATGGTCTTTGCCGCCATCCCGTGGACGCTGGCGGGAGGAATCTTGGGCCCGGTAGGCGCGGCGATTGTGGGGATCGGCGCGGGCCTCCTGCGCGGTTTCTGGGATACGCACAACCTGTTCACGCCGCTCACCTTCGCCCTGCTGGGTGTGTTGTTCAGCGCGAGCGTGCGACAGCGGTACCGCACCCCTGTCTTTCGGCTGCTGCGCCAACCGCTGGTCAGCGCCTTGAGCCTGTTGCCGGCCTACGCCGTGCTCTATGTGGTCGGCACGGCGTTCACACAACCAAGCGGAGTGCCCGGCGCGCTGACAGCGCGCCTGGACTATGCCCTCTCCACCGTAGGGAACGCGACCATTGCCATGGGCAGCGAACTGCTCATCGCCGGCGTGGTCGCCCAGGTGCTGAGCCTGCTCTCTCCTGCCGCCTGGGGACGCATCCTGCCGCTACAACCATCCCCCGCAGAGCAAAGCATGGAGACACGCTTCGTCCTCGCCACCGGCTCGTTCGTCTCACTGCTGCTGCTCACGCTGCTCGTCGGGGACTGGCTGGTGGCAGGGAAGGCAGCCCGCAGCCTGCTGCGTGAACGCCTGGCCAGCACGGCCAACATGGCTGCCGAGACCGTTCCCTTCTTCCTGGAGACCGGCCAAAATCTGGGGGCACAACTGGCCTCCGACCCTCGTTTGCTGACCGCCACGGACCCCGAACTCTCGGCCATACTCGGCCAGCAGATGCGGTCCGTGCCCTACTTCAACGAACTGTTCGTGGTGACTCAAGTGGCGAGTGGAGGGGAAACCTCCACCATCGATGTGCTGGGCGGTTACCCACCGGAGGCGCGAGAGGCATTTACCCTCTCTCCGGAGGAAAAGAGCGGCGTCTCACTGGCTTTCGCGGCGGTGTTGAACCAGATTTATACCCTTCCCCCTGCCGAAGGCGGTCGTGCAGCGCGTGTCTCGTTCCTGATCGGTATTGTGGATGAAGAGGGGAGAGTTCATCGCGTGCTGATCGGTCGCACCGACCTGGCAACCAACCCCATCACCCGCCCTCTGGTGAGCAGCCTGGATAGCATGACGGGCATCGGCGGCGCCGGTGTCTTGCTGGATGATGAGGAGCGTATCCTCTACCACCCCGAAACCGCTCTCATTATGAGCCGTTACAACGGCACGGTGGACGCGAACGCCGTCTTCTACGATGACACTGCCGCCGACGGCACGCGCCAACTGGTCTATTATCAGCCGGTCATCGGTCGTCCCTGGGCAGTCGTGCTGACTCTACCGGCCCAACAGGCGCAGCAACTGGCGCTCAACATCGCCGCCCCCCTCACGGCCATGATTTTGATCCTGGCGGTGATTGCCCTGGCCTCGTTGCGCGTCGGCCTGGGGGTGGTGACGCGCTCTCTCCAGACTCTGGCCAGCGAGGCCATGCGCATCGCCCAGGGGAAACTGGATCATCCTCTCCAGGTCAGCGGAGTGGACGAGGTCGGTCAACTGCGTCGCGCCTTCGAGCAAATGCGCGTCAGCCTGCGGGCGCGCCTGGAGGAATTGAACCGTCTCCTGGCCGTCAGCCTGGGGGTCGCCTCCAGCCTGGAGATGCAGGATGCCGTCCGTCCCGTCCTGGAGGCCGTGCTTGCCATGGGCGCGGACGCGGTGCGCGTCGTCCTCTCTCCTTCCACTCTGCCGGAGACGTTGGTCGAGACCCCCTCCCGCTTCGCCCTGGGGCCATCTCAGGACACCTACGCTCACCTGGACGATCAAATCCTGGCGCTGGCCGAAAAACAGGAAAAAGTCATCCTGCCCAACATGGCACGCGCACACAGTCTGACTATTGAAGAGGGGCTGCCGAAGCCCGCTTCCTTGCTGGCAGTCGCTCTGCGACATGAGAATCGTTACTACGGCGTGCTATGGGCTGCTTTCAATCGGGAGCGTATGTTCTCCGAGGCGGATGTGCGTTTCATCACTACCCTGGCAGGTCACGCCGCCCTGGCCGCCGCGAACGCCTATCTCTTCCGTAACGTCGAAGTGGGCCGCCGGCAATTGGAAGCCATCCTGGCCTCCACTCCCGACCCAATCCTGGTGACCGATGCCCAGAACCGCATCCTGCTCATCAACCCGGCTGCCGAGGTGTTGGGGCTGAGCGTCGGGCGCGATGAGGGACAGGCAATTGATCAGGTCGTGGAGGAACAAGCCCTCCTGAATCTGTTCAGCGCTTCTTCTCAGGAAAAACAATCTGCCGAAATTATCCTCCCCGATGGACGGACGTACCTCGCCACGGCCTCCTCGGTCCTGGCGGATGGTCACCCTGTAGGGCGCGTCTGCATCCTGCGCGATGTGACGCATTTCAAGGAACTGGATAGCATGAAATCGGAGTTCGTCGCCACCGTCAGCCACGATCTGCGCTCCCCGCTCACCCTGATGCGCGGCTATGCGACCATGCTGGAGATGGTCGGCGAACTGAACGAGCAACAACGCGGCTACGTGCGCAAAATCATCTCCGGGGTGGAGAACATGTCGCGCCTGGTCAACAACCTGCTCGATCTGGGTCGCATCGAAATTGGTGTCGGCCTGCAACTGGAGAACGTGCCGGTGCTCGATATCGTCGAGCGCGTAACCGGCGCCCTGAAACTCCAGGCCGAGCAGAAAGAGATCCGCCTGGATATCGAACTGGCCAGGGATCTGCCCGCCCGTGTGGAAGCGGACCAGGCATTGCTCCACCAGGCCGTCTTCAACCTGGTAGAGAATGCCATCAAGTACACACCCTCCGGTGGGAGGGTGGTGTTGCGCCTGCATCGCCAGGAGGAGTTCCTGGTTTTCGAGGTTCAAGACAACGGCATCGGCATAGCCCCCGAAGATCTACCGCATCTCTTTGAAAAGTTCTTCCGAGGACGGCAACGCGAGGCACGCACTCAACACGGCACCGGCCTGGGGCTGGCCATCGTGCGCTCCATCGCCGAGCGACACGGCGGCCGCGTGTGGGTGGAAAGCAAATTGGGGGAAGGCAGCACGTTCTATCTACAAATCCCGATTACGCAACCAAAACCCTCTACCCGGTAGTCTACCACCTAAACGTTTTCCCCAGCAGTGGCCACCTCTGCATATCCTCCTGGTCAAAACGCGCGGACAAGTTGACCTTCTCCATACGCAGAGGAGAGAATCTTGTTGCCAACTTCTGCCGCGTACACGTCTCTCAAGGGAAACGTGTGAAATTTAGGAGTATAATAGTGATAATTGTATACTTTCTTAGTGATTGGAGAACCCATGAAAACCCTTCGCGTGGCTGCGGTGCAGGAATCCCCCGTGTTTCTGGATCGCGAACAGACGGTGGAGAAGGCCTGCGACCTGATCCGCCGCGCGGGGAAAGAGGGCGCGCAACTGGTCGTCTTCCCCGAAGCCTTCATCTCCGGCTATCCTGATTGGGTCTGGGTGGTGCC
>RFJH01000104.1 GCA_003694975.1 Anaerolineae bacterium
CGAATGATCTGTATCACGAAGAAACACGAATGTCACGAATGACACGAATGATCTGTATCACGAAGAAACACGAATGTCACGAATGACACGAATGATCTGTATCACGAAGAAATACGAATGTCACGAATGACGAATTTTCCGAGGTGAAGGAGTGATGAAGATGAACGCAATTGGCACAGGCAGGGGCAACGTGCGGAAGGCGGATTTGCTTTATCCCGATCTCTCCTACCAGATCATGCAGGTCATGTTTGAAGTCCACAACCAGTTGGGGCCGGGATTCCCCGAAGGAATTTACGAGCGCGCTGCGGTGCTCGAGTTCAAGGCGCGAAGGATTCCCATTGAGGAACAGAAAACGATACAAGTGATGTACAAAGGTCAAGTGGTAGGCACCTATCGCATTGACCTGATCGTGGACGGCAAAATCATTCTGGAACTCAAAGCCGTCTCGGCGCTGAACGATCTCTTCAAGCAGCAAGTACTCGCCTACCTGAAAGCGACAGGGCTCCGGCTTGGGATTCTGGTCAACTTCGGCGCGAGCCGCGTAGAAGCCGTTCGCATCGTCAATTAGAAGAAAACGGTCGTCTCCTTCACCCATTCATGTTACAAGCCAGAGATAAACGGAGAGATGACGAGTAGAAGAGTGGAGAGTGGATGAGTAGATAAGTGGATAGGAATTCGTGCCATTCGTGCTATTCGTCCTCATTCGTGATACCATTTGCGATACCCATTCGTGTAATTCGTGTTATTCGTCTTCATTCGTGATACCCATTCGTGTCATTCGTGCTATTCGCCCTCATTCGTGTTACTCATTCGTGTTACCCATTCGTGATACTTGAGGAGCAACCCATGTCCACTTACATTGCTGCCATAGACCAGGGCACCACCAGCACGCGTTGCATTCTCTTCGACCGCAAAGGAAACGTGGTCGCGCTCGCTCAGAGGGAGCACCGCCAGATTTACCCCCAGCCCGGTTGGGTGGAGCACGACCCCATGGAAATCTGGGAGCGCACGCAGGAGGTGGTACACGAGGCGCTAAAAACGAGCGCAGGAGGCACAATCGCCGCGGTGGGGATCACCAACCAGCGCGAGACCACCGTGGTGTGGGAAAAATCCACCGGCAAGCCAATCCACAATGCCATCGTCTGGCAAGACACGCGCACTGCGGAAATCTGCGCCGACCTGGCGCGCGAGGGCGGGCAAGACCGCTTCCGGGCGCGCACGGGCCTGCCGCTGGCGACGTACTTCTCCGGCCCGAAAATCAAATGGCTCCTCGACCACGTCCCCGGCGCGCGCGAGAAGGCCGAACGCGGGGAACTCCTCTTCGGCAACGTGGATACCTGGCTCATCTGGAATCTGACCGGCGCGCACGTCACCGACGTGACGAACGCCTCGCGCACGCTCTTGATGAACCTGGAAACCCTGGATTGGGACGAAGAAATCCTCGCCGCGCTGGATATCCCCCGCGCCATGCTACCGGAAATTCGCTCCTCCTCCGAGGTCTATGGAGAGGTGCGAGAAGGCGACCTGCGAGGCGTGCCCGTCGCGGGCGATCTCGGCGATCAGCAGGCGGCGCTCTTCGGGCAGGCCTGTTTCGTCCCTGGCGAGGCGAAGAACACTTACGGCACGGGGTGTTTCATGCTGCTGAACACGGGCGAAAAGCCGGTCGCCTCCACGGCGGGGCTTCTGACCACCCTGGGCTACAAAATCGGCGAGCGCCCTGCCGTCTACGCCCTGGAGGGCTCCATCGCCATCACCGGCGCGCTCGTGCAATGGCTGCGCGATAACCTGGGGCTGATCCGGAAATCCGCCGAAGTGGAAGACCTGGCGCGCAGCGTGGAGGACAACGGCGGCGTGTACTTCGTCCCGGCCTTTTCGGGTCTCTTCGCCCCCTACTGGCGCAGCGACGCGCGCGGCGTCATCGTCGGCCTGACGCGCTACGCGAACAAGGGTCACCTCGCCCGCGCGGCCCTCGAAGCCACCGCCTACCAGACGCGCGAGGTGCTGGATGCCATGGAGCAGGATTCCGGCATCCGCCTGCACGCGTTGAAGGTAGATGGCGGCATGGTGCGCAACGAACTTCTGATGCAATTCCAGGCCGATATCCTGAACGTGCCCGTCATCCGCCCCAAAGTGACCGAGACGACCGCCCTCGGCGCGGCCTACGCCGCAGGGCTGGCGGTCGGCTTTTGGAGTGATTTCGACGAACTGCGCGCCAACTGGCAGCAGGACAAAGAGTGGCGTCCCCAGATGGACGAGGCAACCCGCGAGCGGCTCTACGCCACCTGGAAGAAGGCCGTCACGCGGACGTTCGATTGGGTGACGTGATGCTCCCTTCCGAGGGACGTCACCCCATCTTTTGAGGGAAACCAATGACCAGAGAGGAAATCCTTTCATTCCTTCGCAAGAAACCTTCGGTGGAAGTGCTGATCGTCGGTGGGGGAATCAACGTCATCGGCACGTTCCGCGACCTGGCGCTCAACGGCGTGGACGTGCTGCTCGTCGAACGGGGGGATTTCTGCTCCGGAGCCTCCGCGGCCTCCTCGCACATGGCGCACGGTGGCATTCGCTATCTGGAGAACGGTGAGTTTCGCCTGGTACGCGAGGCGGTGCAGGAGCGTAACCGTCTGCTGCGCAACGCGCCGCACCTCGTCAAACCCTTGCCGACCGTCATCCCCATTTTCAAGTGGTTCTCCGGTCTGTTCAACGCCCCGCTGAAGTTTCTCAACCTTCTGGACCGTCCCGCCGAGCGTGGAGTAGTGGTTATCAAAATCGGCCTGATTCTGTATGATGCCTACACAGGCCGTCAACGCGTCGTGCCGCGTCATCGCCTTCTGCCGCGCAAGGAGGCGTTGGCGCGCTGGAAACGCCTGAACGAGGACGTCCTCTTTGCCGCCGTTTACTACGACGGCGCCATCCTGCACCCGGAGCGTCTGGCGCTCGAACTCCTGCTCGATGCCGAGGCCGAGGGCGAACACGCCCGTGCCTTGAACTACGTCCGCCTGGTCGGTGGCAGCGGGGAAAAAGTGACCCTGCGCGACGAACTCACCGGCGAAACGTTTGAGGTCCGACCCCGCCTGCTGATCAACGCCGCCGGCCCCTGGATTGACTTCACCAATCAATCTCTGGGACTCTCCTCCCGCTTCATCGGCGGGACGAAAGGCTCCCACCTCGTCCTCGATCACCCCGAACTGCGAGAAGCCATCGGCGACCACGAATTCTTCTTCGAGAACGATGACGGACGCATTGTGCTTATTTACCCGTTCTTCGATAAAGTCCTCGTCGGCACGTCCGATATCCCCATTGAAGACCCCGACCAGGCGCGCTGTACCGAGGAAGAGGTGGAATACTTCTTGCGGATGATCAAGCGCGTCTTCCCCTCCATCCGCGTCGAGCGCTCCCACATCGTCTTCCGCTACTCCGGCGTGCGGCCACTGGCCTATAGCCATGCTCGCACCGCCGGTCAGATCACGCGCGATCATCACATCGGCGTGCTCGACGGCGCCTGGACCGGCCTCTCCTTTCCGGTCTACTCGCTGATCGGCGGCAAATGGACGACCTACCGTGCCTTCTCCGAACAGGTCACCGATAAAGCGCTGTCGTTCCTCGGAGCCTCGCGCCAGAAAGATACCCGAGACCTGCCCATCGGCGGGGGACGCAACTACCCCCGCGATGAGGAGGAACTCCGCCGCTGCGTGGATAGCATCCACGCCTGGACGGGTCTCCCCGCCGAACGCGTGCGTGCCCTTTGGGAGCGTTACGGAGCGATTGCCGACCCAATGGCCATGTTCCTCGCCGAGGGGACGGATTCCCCTCTGGAGACTCTCCCCCAA
>RFJH01000105.1 GCA_003694975.1 Anaerolineae bacterium
CGCGAACATGCTCTCCGGCCTGTCCAGCGCCTACGCCGAGGGGCACCCCGTCATCGCCCTGGCGACCACCCGCCGCAGCCTGACCACCCACCCGGAACGCCCCGGCGCGTGGCAGGCCACCGACCTGGTGGAGATGGCGCGCCCGGTCACCAAATTCAGCGCCCTGATTTCGCGCCCGGAGCGCGTCCCGGAACTGGTGCGCGCCGCCTTCCGCGCCGCGCTGACAGGCCGCCCCGGCCCGGCCTTCCTCGCCATCCCGGATGAGATGTTGAACGTCAAAATCGACTCTGCCAAAGCGCCGGTCTTCCCTGCCGAGAAGTACCGCATGACCCACATGGGCGCCGGCGACCCGGCCTGGATTGCGCAGGCCGCCGATTTGCTGGCAAAGGCCGAACGCCCTTACCTGCACGCCGGCAAGGGCGTCTTGTGGGCTGATGCCGCCGAGGAGTTCCTGGCCCTGGGTGACTACCTGAAGGCCGGCATGGGATGTAGCCTGGGGGCGCGCGGCGTGATTCCGGAAAACCACGAACGGTACTTCTTCCTGTTTGATATGCAAGCCACCGCGCTGGCGCGCAACGAGGCGGATGTCATCCTGGTGGTGGGTTCCCGCCTGGGCGAATTCGATGGCTGGGGGATGCCGCCTGCCTGGGGCGACCCGGCGCGCCAGAAAACCATCCAGATTGACAGCGATCCGCTTTCCATCGGGGTCAACCGGCCGGTGGATGTAGGCATCGTGGCCGACGCCAAGGCTGCCTTGCGGGCGCTATTGGAAGCCGTGAAAGCACGCCGGTCAGCGCGCGAATCCATGCCCGACCTGGAGCGCTACCGTGAATTGAGCCAGCAAACCATGATGCAGGGCATGCAGTTCCTGACGGCCGAGCCAGAGTATGGCCTGAACCCCGGTCATGTGGTCGTGACGGCACGCAACTTCTTCCCGCCTGAGGCCGTCACCGTGCTGGATGGCGGCAACACCACCCTGTGGGGTGTGGCCTTCAATCAGATTTTCCAGCCGCGTAGTTTTCTTTACTCGGTTAAGATGGGCTATCTGGGCACCGGCCTGCCCTTTGCCATTGGCGCAAAACTGGCCGACCCACAACGCCCGGTGTACTGCATCACCGGTGACGGCGCGTTCGGCTTCAACGCCCTGGAACTGGAAACCGCGCTGCGCGAGCAGGTGCCGATTGTGGTTCTCGTCGTGGTAGATGAGGGCTGGGGCATGGAACGCACCGCATATGCCTTTCAGGGCTATCCGCCGGAGGCGCATCATGGCATTGATATCTCCGGCGAGGTGCGCTACGACCTGCTGGCACAATCTCTGGGTTGCTACGGAGAGAAGGTGGATACGCCGGAGCAACTCGAACCGGCTTTGCGGCGCGCCGTAGAAAGCGGCAAACCGGCGCTCTTGCACATTACTGTGGACAAAGCGCTGAACGCCAAGCCGCCGGGCTACGAATTGTTCCGTTATGTTCGTACGCTGTAGGATGAGGCAATAAAAAAACCAGGTCGGCCAATGGCCGACCTGGTCAGGCAACTGTAAGGATAACTCAATCCAGTTTGCCGGTGATGGTGGCCATCTTCAACTCACCGATGGCCTTGGTGATTTGAATTTCTCGCGGGCAGGCCATGGTGCAGTTGAAGACGGTATGGCACCGTGCCAGGCCGGAGGTCTCGGCGACAATTTGCAGACGTTGGGCGGCGGCCTCGTCGCGGCTATCAAAGATAAAACGATGCGCGGCGACCAGGGCTGCGGGGCCCAGGTAATCGTCACTCGCCCAGAAGGAGGGGCAGGAGGTCGTGCAGGCCGCACACAGGATGCACTTGGTGGTGTCATCGAACCGGGCGCGTTCTTCAGGGGACTGCAAACGCTCGCGCCCGTCTTCCGGAAGGGGACTCTCGTTGATGAAATAAGGGAGCACCTTCCTGTAGTTCTCGAAGAAAGGCTCCATATCCACGACCAAGTCTTTGATCACCCGCAAACCGAGCAAGGGCTCAATGGTGATACGTTCCCCGACATCCTGTACCAGGGTTTTGCAGGCCAGACGGTTGCGCCCGTTGATGCGCATGGCATCAGAGCCACAGACGCCGTGTGCACAGGAGCGACGAAAGGTGAAGGTGCCGTCATGATAGCCTTTGACGCGCTCAAGCAGGTCTAACACGCGCTCGGTTGGCTCGGCCTCCAGGGTGTAGGTCTCGTAGTGGAACTTGCGATCTTTTTCGGGATTGAAGCGAAAGATTTTCAACGTTACCTGCATTTTGGCACCTCGTGGAGCAGGGGAGGAAGTCCTCACGGTCTAGTAAACTCTCTCCTTCGGTTGGAAGCGGGTGATGGTGACCGGCTTGTAGCCGATTTCCAGTTTCCCATCGCGTTGCCACACCAGGGTGTGTTTGAGCCAGTTTTCATCATCGCGCTTGGGGTAATCCTCGTGGGCATGCGCACCGCGACTCTCCTTGCGGTTCAAGGCACAGGCTGTAGTCACCTCGGCGATATCGAGCAGGTTGCTCACTTCCCAGGCATTGAGCAGTTCGGTGTTGAACACCTTACCGGTATCGCTGACACGCACATCCTTGAAGCGCTCTTTCAACTCACGGATTTTCTCCAGCGCCTGCGACATGCCCTCCTCGGTGCGGAAGACGCCAACGTGATCGAACATGACCGTCTTCAACTCTGTGGCAATGGTAAAGGCATTCTCCTTACCGCTGCCGTGACGCAGACCGTCCAGTTGGCTACGGGTGTAATCCAGAGCGTCATCGGGGAGGGGTTGAAAATCGGCACCGTTGGCGAACTCGGCCGCGCGGATACCGGCCTGTTTCCCAAAGACGACGATGTCCAGCAAGGAGTTGGTTCCCAAGCGATTCGCGCCATGCACAGAGACGCAGGCGCACTCACCTGCCGCGTACATGCCGGGCATGACGGTGTTCTTCTCGTCAATCACCACTTCGCCGTAGATGTTGGTCGGGATCCCGCCCATGGCATAGTGCGCCGTCGGCTGGACGGGCATAGGTTGAGTGACGGGGTCCACCCCGAGGTAGGTACGGCAGAAATCAATGATATCGGGCAGTTTGGCGAGGATCTGCTCGGCGGTCACCGTATAGGGCGTGCCATCCGGATTGGTGCGTCCGTCAATAGCCGCGTACTTGTTCACGGTCTCGGGGCGCACATCCAGGTAGAGGTAGCGTTTGCCGCCAATGCCACGCCCCTCGCGCATCTCGAGGTACATGGCGCGGCTGACCACGTCACGAGAAGCCAGGTCCTTGACGTGAGGAGCGTATCGATCCATAAAACGCTCCCCTTTGTCATTGATCAGGACACCACCCTCTCCTCTCACGCCCTCGGTGATCAGGATCCCCATCCGGTAGATACCGGTCGGATGGAACTGGAAGAATTCCATATCCTCCGCCGGGATGCCGCGTCGCAGGGCGATGGCAATCCCATCGCCGGTGTTGGCATAGGCATTCGTGGTAATCTCCCACACGCGTCCATAGCCACCCGTAGCAAAGACGACGGCCTTGGCATGGAAGACGTGCAGTTCACCGGTGGCCAGTTCCAAAGCAACCACACCGGCAGCAGCGCCGTTGGAAAGGATCAGGTCTATAACCTGGAACTCATCAAAGAAGGTTACATTGTTCTTCACACATTGCTGGTAGAGGGTCTGCAAGATCATGTGCCCGGTCCGGTCGGCGGCGTAGCAGGCGCGACGGACGGGTTTGCCGGTCTCGTTGTTGGTATGGCCACCGAAAGGTCGCTGCGCAATACGCCCTTCGGGAGTACGGTTAAACGGCAACCCCATGTGCTCCAGTTCGTAGACAATCTCCGGGGCCTGCTCACACATGAACGCGATGGCGTCCTGGTCACCCAGGTAATCTGACCCCTTCACCGTATCGTAGGTATGCCATTCGACACGGTCCTCTTCCATATTGCCCAGGGCTGCCCCGATGCCTCCCTGAGCCGCACCGGTGTGTGAGCGGGTGGGATACAGTTTGCTGATGACCGCGGTCTTCGCCGAGCGCGAGGCATATAGACCGGCCATGAGACCCGCCCCGCCGGCGCCGACAACGACAACATCGAATTGATGAACTTTCATGCTTACCATCCTATGATGTCCAGAGTACGTAGAGACCAATGATGCTCATCGGCACAAGGAAGAGAATGCTCAGGGCGCGCACCAGTTGACGTACCCACTTTTGAGCAAAGTAATCATCCAGCACAACGACCACGCCATGGACACCATGCGAGGCAGCCAGGAGCAACATCAGGCTGCCGGATACTTTCCAGAACGTCGTCGCCCATGGCGCCAGGTCTGGCACGTTCGTGCTCTGCACGTGGATGGAGTTAGGCATAAAGGCCCAACGCAACACGTCCGCCAGATTCATTTGCGTGCGCGCGCCCATCAGTAAGGCACCGATCACAGCAACAAGCACCAGCACGTACATGGCCAGAGCACTCAGACGGGTAAAGTACCACATCAACATCTCGAAATTCAGGCCACGCTGGTTCAAGGGAAGGTTTCTCCCTTTCATCATTTCAACCTCCAAGCGCGGTGCGAAGGATAATGAACACGGCAATACCATAAACGGGTAAAAAGACGGCCCATTCCAGCCATATCGCCTCACGCTGATATTCGAGCAAGGCTGGCCAGAGGTCTAATATCGTAATGCGCAAGCCATTGATGGCGTGAAAGAGGGCACAGAAATAGACAAAAATCTGGAAGAGCCAGTGTTCATAAATGGCGTTGATGAACTGCCCACCTTTCCCGCCCAGGAACGAGGCAAGGATATGCACGGTGACGAAAAGGACGATGCCCAGACCACCAATCCGGTGCAGGATAAATGTGAGCATCGGGCCTTCGCCCTTATATCGCAATCCCCGGAGCAGGCTGACGTTCCGCTCTGATGCCATGTACGCCTCCTTCGGTATGAAATGTCCGCGGTGCAGAGTCGCGCCAATGCCCAACCCCGTACCGCCCATGAATAAAGATTATCACACGGCGAATCGTTCCCAGAAAGTGACAATCATCCTGCTTATTTCGTTTCACTCATCCTTTAAAAAGTGGCCGGAGAATCTTATAATCACCGGGATGATAATTCTAATACAAATTGGCGATTTTCAACATAGTAGAGAATTTTAATGTAAAATCTGGGCATTGGAATTCTTCCGCCAGGAGGCGCATATGACCGATTCAAAGCACTTGAGCAGGCGTGATTTCCTGAAGTTCACCACCGGTGCAATAGGCGGCGCAATTACCATTAGTGTTGCTTTGCCTACCATAGGATACCTGTTGGATCCGGCACTCCGCAAGCAAGGTGGGGAAGGCTGGATAACCATTGGCAAACTGGACGAAATCCCCATCGGCACACCATATCCTTTCTCCTTCACGCGCACGAAAGTCAACGGCTGGGAGAGAACCTCCTCCACGTACGGTGGCTTCGTGCTGCGCCGTTCAGAGGACCCGAATGACCTGTTCATCCTCTCCAGCCGATGCACTCACCTCTCATGTCGTGTGAACTGGAACGAGGAGGCGCAAGCCTACATTTGCCCATGCCATGATGCGAAGTTCAGTAAGGAAGGCGAAGTGCTGGACGGCCCTCCCCCTCGACCGCTTGACCGCTACGACGAATTCGAAATCGATGAAGAAGGCAACCTGCGTATCTTTTTCCGGGAAGGTTAACCATGTGGCAAAAAATTTATCAGTGGTTGGATGAGCGCCTGGGTCTCCAGGACCTGTACAAGAGTTTCCTGGACCGCCCCGAACCCAAAGGGAACTGGTGGAACACACTTGGCTCGGCAAGCCTGTTCCTCTTCCTGTTGCAAGGGGCTACCGGCATCTTTCTCACCATTTACTATACTCCCTCCCCTGACCACGCCTATGATAGCATCACCTACATCATGAACGATGTCGCCTTCGGCTGGTTAATACGCGGCATCCACCACTGGGGAGCCACGTTGATGGTCCTGGTGGTCTTCATCCATATGCTGCGCGTGTTCGTGACCGCGTCGTACAAATATCCGCGCGAACTGACATGGATCATCGGCGTGGGGCTGCTCTTGCTCACTCTGGGCATGGGATTCACCGGTTATCTCCTGCCCTGGAACCAGCGCTCCTACTGGGCGACCATGGTAGGCACACAAATTGCAGGCACAGCCCCCCTGATCGGGGAGTTTATCAAAAGAACCCTGCGCGCCGGCAGTGACCTCAGCGCCCTGACCCTGCAACGCTTCTTCTCCGGCCACATCTGGTGGCTTCCCTTGCTCCTGATGCTCCTGATTGGTGTGCACATTTACCTCGTCGTCCGGCACGGCGAATCCCAGTTCCCCGGAAAAGATGATTGACCCCAAGGCGATAGGAGCCCCTATGAACGAGGAGACTAAAAAGAAAATCCTAGAGAAATACCAGCGCGAACTGCACAGAGGCGAACGCTTCTGGCCCGATAGCATCTTCCGGGACGCGATTGTCGCCCTGGGAATCTTCATCCTCCTGATCCTGCTGGCCACGTTCGTCGGTGTGCCTACCGAGCCGAAAGCCGATCCCAGCGACACGTCCTACATTCCGCGACCGGAATGGTACTTCCTCTTCCTGTTCAAGTTCCTCGCCCTCTACGGCCAGATTCCGTTGTTGGGAAAAATCGAGTGGCTCGCTACAGTCGTCGTCCCAACGATAGCCATCGGCGTCCTCTTCCTGCTCCCCTTCATTGACCGCAACCCTTACCGTTATTATGGCAAGCGCGTGCTCCCCATCTCGGTGATGGCGGTTGTTGTGGTCACCATGATCACCCTGACCTTGATGGCAAATGTCCCCACCGTCTCGCCGGAGGGCCCGACCGTGGCCACCATCCTGCAACCCATCTCCGGGCTGCTGGTGCCCGGTCTCGCCATACTTCTGCTCTTTATCATGGGACTGGCCTTCAAAAACCCGCCCACCAGGGCTATGATCTGGGTTGCCGCGGTCGCATCCGTCCTGATGGTCGCGATGACCGCGACCATCCTTATCACCGCGCCGACCCCGGAGGTCGAAGAGGTCGAAGTGGCGACCACCCTTCCCGACCAAATCGTCGCCGGGCAGGACCTGTATTCGCTCCACTGCGTGGAATGCCACGGCGATGACGGCAAAGTGACTGTCATCGAGGGTGTGGAAGGGCTGGAGGGGACGGTCGTCAGCCCCATCAACAGCACCGATGTCCTCTACACCTTCACCGACGAGACACTAAAGAACATTATCACCTACGGTCAGCAAGACCTGGGAATGCCACCCTTTGGCAAGGCTTACGGCGGCGAACTCTCCACCAGCCAGATTGATTACATTGTCACCTTCATGCGCTATGCATGGGACGACCGCTTTGAAATGCCGCCCATCAAACCCCTCTTTCCGCCTCTGGCGGAAGGCGAAG
>RFJH01000106.1 GCA_003694975.1 Anaerolineae bacterium
CGGGCTTCAGTCCCTTTCGCCTCCCAACGTTTGAGCGCGCGCACGAAGGTCGGCGGCAGCGGGGCGGCGGTATGCTGCTTCAGCACGGCCAGGAGATGGACGACTTTCAATCCCTGTCGCGCGGCGCGCGCCAGCGAACGTGGTGTGACATGGTATGCATACATTTCGCCTTTAGATGCATCCCATTCGCAGAAACGCGCAATCTGATAGCGCGCCGCGCGCGAGGCCAACCGCGGCACTTCGATCCGCCCTCGCGAGGTGAGGCGAATCGGCGACTCCTGTGCCGTCACAGGAAAGGCAAACTCACCGGAGCGCAGGGAGGCAGGATCGAAGGTCAGGCGGAAAGCGGCGGGCGACTCGCCCTCCTCGCCGGTGGCTAGGTCTGTCAGGCCGAGCCAGTGCATCGGCCCGGTGATGACATAGCGGATCAACGCGCCGTCCACCTCGTCCCAGTGCTCGAAGCCGCGCAGATACTCCCCATCCACCACACGCCGGACGAACCAGGAATCGTAATCACCTGCCGGACGCTGGAAATCGGGATATCGCTCTCGGACGGAGGCGACGAAAGAGCGCAGGTCCCACCATTCGCCGCGAGGAACACTTTCCAAAAAGCGAAGCAGGATTTGCCGCGTGGACAGAGGGTCATTCGCCCACTCGCCCTCGCACACCAGGCCGGGGACATGGCGCAACTCGTTGAACGTTCGGGAGGCGTGCCAGGCGGTGACCAGCGAAGACAGCGCCTCGTGGCGCGGCGCTTCCAGGAAGAGACGCACGGCTTCGGGGCGAGGCGTCCCGTCTTCGTCCAGCAAGCCGGCCGCGGTCAGCAGGTCGCGGAGAACGGTTTCGGGCACGCGCGTGGCATGGGGAGAGAGACCCTCCCGTCCCATGCGTAGGGCGGCGAGGAGGGTACAGGCGTCGTCCAGGATAGTATCGTCGGCGGGGAAGATATGGGCGCGGTCACGGGGCGAGGCAGGACGCCCGAACGGTTCGGGGGACACGTCTTCACCATCTCTCGCTCCGAGCGCTGCAGCGACCAGGGGAAGGAGGTCGTCGGCTATATAAGCGAACTCCTGCGGACCGCCGGAGGCATCGAAGAACGCCCGCGCCACCAGAGCGCGATAGAAGAGCACTTCCGTGATGGAAGCCGGCGCGTGGTGCGGCTTCTCTCGGTCACGTCGCCCTGGTCCCATCTCACGTACCTCCCCAAAGCGCCGCACGAAGGTCGCCCAGGGCACGCGCCCTTCGCCCGCGACCAGGTCGCGCAGGGCTGTGCGCGCTTCGTCCGGGAGCGTTTCGACAATCTCGGAGACCAAGTCCGCGTCGAGGAGGGAGGCGGCCAATTCCCGTCGGGCTGTGTCCTCCTCGGTCGCGTCCAACTCCACTCCCCACAGTTCGGCCACGATGCGCAGGTAGCCAAAGTCATGTCCCTGGAGGGCGTGGAGCAGGTCGGGCATGGTTACGCGTTCCGGACCACCTGTAGCGCGCCGGGAACAACCTCAACCGAGAGTTCCCGCAGGTCGGTGCCAAAGCCGGCGAAAATCTCCCCATCGGCGTGGATGTAGAGCGGGCGGTCAGAAGTGAGCGTCATTTTCTTGAAGGTCCCCAGACGCACCTGCCTGAAACGCCCGTGTGTGCCGTTCATCACTTCGGGGATGAGACGGAACATCATCGGACGTGAGACCTTGCGAATGGTAACGTAATCGAGCACCGCATCGTCCAGGCTGGCATCCGGCGCGACGTGAAAACCGCCGCCTTCACGCGGCCCGTTGCACAGGGTGAGCATCAGGGTGGGCAAATCCCAGGTCTCACGGTCGGTTTCGACGTGCAGTTGGGCCGGGTCGAAGTTCAAGATGATAGTCTGAATGACCGCCGTCAGGTACATCAAGAACCCACGCACGACCGGCAGACGGTGTGAGCGAATGGTCACGATGGCGTCAAAGCCGATGCCCAGGGTGTTATCGAAGTACTCCTCACGACCGCTGCCATCGCGTATCCGTCCCAGGTCTATGGCCTGTGGCGTGCCACTCAATGCCAGGCGCAAGGCGTCTGCCGGAGCGTCCGGGATGCCGACGGCGTGGGCGAAATCGTTCCCTGAGCCAATAGGGACGATGCCCAGGGGAGGGCGTTGCTCCGGCGGCAGGCGCATTAAGCCGTTGACCACCTCATGGACGGTTCCATCACCGCCCATGGCCACGACAAGGTCAAAGCCCTGCCTGCCCGCCTGCTCGGCCAGGTCGCTGGCGTGGGTAGGGTAAACGGTGCCGCTCCA
This sequence comes from Anaerolineae bacterium, assembly GCA_003694975.1. Lineage (GTDB taxonomy): Bacteria > Chloroflexota > Anaerolineae > Anaerolineales > Villigracilaceae > J097. Next base: position 2,270 of record RFJH01000106.1, read on the forward strand.
GTCGGCACCGCCGAACTCCTGCACGATGGGTCGCAGGTCTGCCGCGACACGCCAGGCGTTGCCCATATCGGCGATGGGGTTGAAAATCAACTTTACTTTGCGAGGCATGGTGTCTCCTCCAGGGCGAAAGATAACGAAATTATACACGTTCACGGCAGACAAGAGGGTGGATGGAGTTACCCCGCTTTGGTGGACACATCGAGGCTTGGGAGAGTGATGGTCGGCTTCCAAAATCAGCCTTCCTATGAACCTTTCAGTATCCTCTGTCGGATCGAGGGGGATGTGACTACCTGCCGGCGGGACTGCCTCACACGCGCGACGAGCGCTTTCAGTATCC
>RFJH01000012.1 GCA_003694975.1 Anaerolineae bacterium
CATGCTCCTCAACCACCGTCTGATCGCCTTTGGAACGCCGGAAGACGTGCTGCAAGCGGAGAAACTGGTGCAGGCATACGGCGGACGGCTGCACATGGCAACCGGAGAGACCATCGCCCTGGCCGATTCCTGCTGCGACGAAGGCGAAACGCCGGGGTGAGATTTGTGGGACAACTGTTCGGCGGTTGTCCCGCCCTCCGCCGGAGGCTGAATCCCCCGGCTCGCGCTGCAAAGCCCCTGCGGGGCTGCGCCAGCCCGGCAGGGCTTCGTAGATGAGCCTGGACGTTCATGCCCAGGCGGATAGAATTGCGACAGCACCCTCTCGCTTGTAAGACAACTGCTCGACAGTTGTCACTGCCCCCCTCGCCGAGCGCAGTCGAGGCACTCAACCCTCGCTCGGCGCAAGGCCAGGGCTAGAAATGTAAGGCTACCGGTGGCAATCCCCAAACAAGAAAGCCTCCAAGGTTCTGGAGACCTCGGAGGCCTTTCACTTATTCACATCCGGGAGTTCGGAAACCCTCCGGGATTCTCGCTCCCGCTCGCATGGCGGGCATCTATGCAAGGCGTTCGGCGATGATCTCCGCTACGTCCTTGACCGCGACCTGCTCCCCGTCCGCTTTGGCGGCGTCGTTCATCATCGTCAGGCAGAAGGGACAGGCCACGGCGAGCGTCTCCGCGCCGGTGGCTTTCGCTTCCTTGAAGCGCGTCACGTTGACCGCGGCCGTGCCGTGCTCCTCTTCCTTCCACATCTGCGCGCCGCCCGCGCCGCAACAGAAGGATTGCCTGCCGTGACGCGGCATCTCCACCAGACGGGAGCCGACGCCGCGAAGCACCTCGCGAGGCGCGTCCACGATGTCATTGTGCCGCCCAAGATAACAGGGGTCGTGGAACGTCAGCGTATCCTCGCCATCCGCCTTTAGCCTCAGTTTCCCCGCGCCGATCAACTCGGCGATCAACTGTGTGTGATGGACGACCTCGTACTCGCCGCCAAAGGCCGGGTACTCGTTTTTGAGGGTATGCAGGCAGTGCGGACAGGTGGTCACGATGCGCTTCGGCTTGACCTCGTTGAGCATCTCCACGTTGGCCATAGCCAGTTCGTAGAAGAGGTACTCATTGCCGGCGCGACGGGCGGAATCGCCAGTGCATTGTTCGTTTTGCCCCAGCACGGCGTAATTGACCCCCGCGGCGTTCAGGATTTTGGCGAAGGCGCGCGCCGTCTTCTGGGCGCGGGCGTCGGTCGCCGGGGCGCAGCCCACCCACCAGAGGATCTCCGGCTCCGGGTTCTGCTCGATGGTGGGCACATCCAGGCCTTCGGCCCACTTCATGCGCTCCGTCGGCGGGACGCCCCAGGGGTTCACCGTGCGCTCCATGCCCCGGAAGGCGGTCTGCCATTGCTCGGGGAAGGTGTTTTCCATCAGCACCAGAGCGCGGCGGATATCCAGGATATCGCGCATCGGCTCGTTGCCGACCGGGCAGATGTCCACGCACGCGCCGCACGAGGTGCACGCCCAGACGGCCTCCGGCGGGATGATGTACTCGGTCAGGTTTTTCTCCGTCGCTTTTCCGGCGGCGAAGTCCTTGCCGTGATGCTTGAAGAAATAACGCTTGTTGATTTCCAGCGCCGCCGGGGAGAGCACCTTGCCCGTGTTATACGCCGGGCAGACCTGCTGGCATCGGAAGCACATGATGCAGGCGTACGCGTCCATCAGTTGCTCCCAGCCCAGGTCTTCCATCTTCGAGGCGCCGAACTGCTCGATGCTCTCGTCCTCGAAATCCAGTTTGCTCAGTTCGCCAATGGAGCGGCGCTCCGGCTTGAGCAGGAAATTGAGCGGGGCATAGAACAGGTGAATGTGTTTGGAATACGGAAAGTACGGGAAGAACGCCAGGATCAATCCCAACGCGACCCAGAACGAGACGTGTTGCATCACGACCAGCGCCTGCGGACTCAAGCCGGACCACAGGCCTGCCACCGCGCCGGCGAAGGGTTGCCAGGGGTCAGCGCCCTCCGCCGCAATAACGAAGGACTCGCCCAGGAAGCGGAAACCCACGTGCAGAATGATGAACGCGCCCACGATGGCCGAATCGCGGGGGATCCAGATGCGGGCATCTTCGTCGAGCATGGTGCTCTCGCGCGTCCCCAGTTCCGGCGGGCGGACGAGGAAACGCCGCACCATCAAGAAGGCCATCCCCACCAGGACACCCACGCTCAGGATATCCGCGCCCAGGCGGTAGAGACTCCCTAACATGCCCGTGCCCAGAAAATGAAAATCGGGAATGTACGCTCGCAGCACATCCCCGAGATTGACCAGCATATAGTAGAGAAACCCCCATCCGACAAAGGCGTGGAACAGGCTGACGCCGAAACGGAAGCGGAACACCGGCTGGAAGGTGGCCACTTCGTAAATCACCCTGCCCAGCCGTTTGGGGATCAGGCTCCAGTCCGGTTTCCCCTGGCCCCGGGCAATGATGGCGATCATCCTTCGCACGCCAACCCCTGTGAAATACAAAGAGACGAGAACGGCCAGCGCAAAGAGGATTTTTTCGGGCAATGTAAGCATGTACTCCTCCTAATGAAAGTGCGGTTTTGGGATTCAAACACAGGGAGACGATTTCTCTCACAACGGAGATACCCTCGCGCACCCTCTGCGCAAAGCAAAAGTGTACCACAGTTAAGCCACCCGCATCATTCCGGCGATGCGGTGGCCACACTTTGCAGCAATCATATCCTACAACTATCGCTGCTCAGCCGAGAACGGCAACAACCGGGCAAAAGCAACGCAAATGAACTAACCGAAAACCAGGAGCGTACCGTCTCTCAGGAGGGGGAGAACACCGATAAGTTCCGCAAGATGTCCACATCCAGCGAAGGACGGCGTTGCTGAACGAAAGACCAGAACAACGTCTGCGCTCGGGTGAAAGGGTAGTCTATATGACGTGCAAGGTAGATATTGCGCCGCAGGTCCAGGCCTTCGACTTCGACCTTTTTCACCCGCCCGAGGGCAATACCGCGTGCCGCCACCACCTCCGAGACAAACGCGATTCCAATCCCTTCTTCCACTGCAATCTCAATCGCCTCGGCGTTGCCCA
>RFJH01000107.1 GCA_003694975.1 Anaerolineae bacterium
ATAGGATAATGCTGACGCGCGCCCAGATCCAACGCCTGGCCCAGCGGAATCACATCGGCATCCAGACTCAGGAGCGCGATTACATCCAGCACGTCTTGCTCTACTTACTGTACACCCGCTCTCAGGCGTTGATCTTCAAAGGCGGCACAGCCCTGCGCATCATCTACCGGGGAAACCGCTATTCGGAAGATCTGGATTTCAACGGTCCCGATGACGTTACAGTCATTCAGGGATTGTGGCAAGAGGTGATTTCGGGCTTACAGGATTTCGGCATGAGCGCAGAGATACGGAACGCCTGGCAATCGGAGGTCGGGTACAGTTTCGATGTCAGTTATCGCGGGCCGCTGTACGATGGACGCGACCGCACTAAAGGAAAAATCCGCGTGGATATCAGCCTGAGGCAGGAAATAGTCGCCACGCGCCGCGCCCTGGTCACGCCGGAATACGATGACCTGCGCCCTTTCGTCATCACAGCGCTGACCGTTGAACATCTCATGGCAGAGAAGATGCGTGCGTTGTTGGTGCGCGGGAAACCGCGTGACCTATACGATCTATGGTTGCTCACCGCGCAAGGGATAAAAATTGACTCCGGATTGCTCCGGCAAAAAATGGAACTCTACGATCTGGTGATTACTCCCCAGGTGTTCGATGAGGCCGTGGGAAAAGCAGCAGCAAATTGGGAACGCGACCTGCGCCCCCTGCTCCCCCAATTCGTCACCTGGGATGAGGTATCCCCCGTCATTGAAAACTTGAAGGCCTTTCTGTACACTTAAAGCGAGGTGCCCATGATTTCAATCACCCTCAACGGACAGAAAATCGAGGCCCGCGAAGGGCAGACCATCCTGGAGGTCGCCCGCGAGCACGGTATCCGCATCCCCACCCTGTGCTATCACAAAGACCTCTCCCCCACCGGCAACTGCCGTATCTGCGTGGTGGAGGTCAAGGGAGCGCGCTTCCTGCAAGCCGCCTGTGTGACTCAGGTGTGGGATGGCATGGAGATCGAGACCCACAGCGAGAAGGCTGTCGCCTCGCGCAAACGGACGCTCTCCCTGATGCTCGCCAACCACCCTCCAGATTGCCTGACCTGCGACGCCAGCGGCTCATGCGAACTGCAAGACCTGGCCTACGAGTACCAGGTCGAGGTGCCGGCGTGGGGTGCGAAGGGGACACGCTACCCGGTGGATAGCGACCCGAACCCCTTCATCCGCGTGGACATGAACAAGTGCATCCTCTGCCGCCGCTGCGTGCTGGCCTGCGCCGAGATTCAGGTGCGCGATGTGTGGGGCGTGGCGAAGCGCGGCTTCGAGGAGGTCATCGTCGCCGGCGCGGGGACGACCATGCTCGAGGCGCGCTGCGAATCCTGTGGGCAGTGCGTGGCCTACTGCCCCACCGGCGCGCTGACCAACAAGATGTCCTACGGATTGGGGCGCGCCCATCAGATCGAAAAAGTCACCACCACCTGCGGCTACTGCGGCGTGGGCTGTCAGTTCGATCTCCAGGTGCGGGATGGCCGTATCATCGGCGTCGCCTCGAACCCGAACGCGCCGGTCAACGGCATGGCGCTGTGCGTCAAGGGGCGCTACGGCTGGGATTACATTCACCACCCCGACCGGCTGACGAAGCCAATGGTCAGGCGGTATCTCCTGGAAGGGAAAGAAAAGCCAAAGACACCCCTTTCCGAACGTTCGGCCTCCGCCCTGTGGGAGTGGGTCGAAACGGACTGGGATACAGCCCTGGGTCTCGCCGCGCAACGCCTCGGTCGGGCGCGCGAGGCGCATGGTCCGGATAGCGTCGGCGTGCTGACCTCGGCGAAGTGTCTCAACGAAGAGAACTACCTGATGAACAAGTTCGCCCGACAGGTCATCGGGACGAACAACATAGACCACTGCGCCCGTCTCTGACACTCTTCCACCGTGGCCGGTCTGGCCACTGCATTCGGTTCGGGCGCCATGACCAACTCGATGGATGACATCGCCGCAAACGCGCAGGCCATGTTCGTCATCGGCTCGAACACCACCGAGCAACACCCCGTCTTCGGGACGATGATCCGGCGCGCCGTGCGTCAACGCGGCGTGAAACTGATTGTCGCCGACCCGCGCCGCATTGACCTGGTGGATTTCGCCGTCCTCCACCTGCAACAGAAACCCGGCACGGACATCGCCCTGCTGAACGGCCTGATGTACATCATCCTGGAGAAGGGCTGGGAGGATAAGGAGTTCATCGCGGCGCGCACGGAAGGCTTCGAGGCCTTCAAAGAGACCGTCATGCGCTATCCGCCGGAGAAGGTCTCCGAAATCACGGGCGTGCCGGTGGAGAAACTCTATCAGGCAGCGGAAATCATGGGCACGGTCAAGCCAATGGCCGTGATGTGGGCGATGGGCATCACGCAGCACATCATCGGCACACAAAACGTGCTCAACTTGGCCAACCTGCAAATGCTCCTGGGCAATATGGGCGTGCCCGGCGGCGGGACGAACCCCCTGCGCGGTCAAAACAACGTCCAGGGCGCATGTGACCTGGGCGGCCTGCCCAACGTCTATCCCGCCTATCAAAAAGTCACCAGCGAGGAAGCGCGCAAGAAATTCGAGGCCGCCTGGGGCGTGCCGCTCGCCCCCCACGTCGGCATGACGGTCACCGAGATGATGCCCGGCATCCTGGAGGGCAAAATCCACGCCCTCTACATCCTGGGCGAAGACCCCATCATGTCCGACCCGCACACGGAGCACATCCGCGAGTGCCTGGAGCAGGTGGACTTCCTCCTCCTGCAGGAGATTTTCCCCTCCGAGACCTCGCATTACGCTGATATCCTCCTGCCGGGTGCGACCTTTGCCGAGAAGACGGGCACGTTCACGAACACCGAGCGTCGCGTGCAGATGGTGCATCAAGCCATCGAGCCGCCCGGAGAAGCCCGCCCCGACTGGTGGATCACGATGGAACTGGCAAAGCGCCTCCTGGAGGGACGCGTCCTCGCCCCCGATGCGCCTTACGCCTCCTGGGAATACAGCAGCACGCGCGACATTATGAAGGAGATCAACGCCCTGGCCCCCTCCTACGGCGGCATCACCCACGAACGCCTGGAGGCCGGGGAGCGCCTGCAATGGCCCTGCCCGGACGAGAACCACCCCGGCACGCCCATCCTGCATGTCGGCAAGTTCGCGCGCGGACTGGGCAAATTCCACCCCATCGAGCACATCCCGCCCGCCGAGGAACCCACCGACGACTACCCCTTCGTGATGAGCACCGGGCGCGTGCTCTACCACTGGCACGGCGGCGAGATGACGCGCCGCGCGAAGGGCATCATGCAGGTCTACGGGCAGGCGCTGATCGAAATCAACCCGGAAGACGCCGAGAGACTCGGCCTCGATGGCGGCAAACGCGTCCGCGTGACCTCGCGCCGCGGCAGCATCGAGGCCGAAGCCTGGGTCACCGAGCGCGTCCCGCCGGGCATGGTCTACGCCAACTTCCACTTCCCGGACGCCTCGGCGAACGAACTCACCCAGGCCGTGCTCGACCCCGTGGCGAAAATCCCGGAGTACAAGGTGACGGCGGTCAAGGTGGAGGTAGTAGGGGAAACCGCCGGAGCGACGCGCTCAAAAGTATAAGAGATGAGGGATGGCTTGCACCACCGGCCATCCCTCACCGCGCATGAGCGCTCCCCTGCTCATGCTCTTCCCCCGTCGCTTCGGAGACTCCGCTCCTGCTCAAGCGGCGGGGTCTTCCCGATTGCAATGGGGCAACCCGGCCCGGTTGCCCCCGGCTCACCATCACCGGAAGGAGAAAACTCATTATGCGCGAACAACTTCGCCGAGAAATCGAGCGCCTCAAGTCGCTGGGCGCGACCTACGTGGATGCCCGCTGGTATCCCTTCGAGGAACAGAACTACCTGATGATGTGGAACGGCAATTTGAAGGTCACCGACGCCTCCCGCGAGAGCGGCGTGGGGGTGCGGGTGCTCTATCGGGGTGCCTGGGGCTTTTCGGCCTCGTCCGATCTGAGCAACCTGCGCGCTCTGTTTGATAAGGCGTTCGACAACGCCCGCATCGCTGCCGAGCGCGTCACCTTCCCCGTCCGCCTGGCGGAGAAAGACGCCTTGCAGGCCTCCTTCGAAAGCCCTTGCCGCATTGACCCCTTCGAGGTCCCACTGGAAGAAAAGGTGGCCTTTCTGAAGGCCATGGACGAAAAACTCAATCAGCCAGGTGTCGAGCAGCGCACCGGCGATCTCAATTTCATTCGCAAGCAAATCGTCTTCCTCGATTCGGAGGGCAGTGAGATCGAAAAACGGATCACCGAGGTCTTTGCCCGTCTGCGAGTCTCCGGGCGAGACGAGGACGGGGTTTCCCACGTGCGCACGTTCACGCTGGGACGACGCGGGGAGACGCGCGGCTGGGAGTCGATGGATATGGAGTACTTCGCCGAGCAGGCCGAGCGCATCGTCCGCGAGATGAATCAGGTGCGCACCGCCGAACCCTGCCCAAAGGACGACCGCGCCGTGATCCTCCTGCCGGGCATCATGTATCTGCAAACCCACGAGACCATCGGTCACGCCCTGGAACTGGACCGCATCCTGGGCTACGAACTGGCCTACGCCGGCGGCTCATTCGTCCGCCTGGAGGACTTCGGCACCTTGCGCTACGGTTCGGAGAAACTGACCGTCCGCGCCGACGCCACCCTGCCCAACTCGCCGGGGAGTTTCGGCTACGATGACGACGGCGTGCCGGCACAAAACAACCTGCTGATTGATAAAGGCATCCTGGTCGGGGCCATCACCGGGCGGCAGATGGTGGAGGAGGCCAACGCCCGCGCCCGGCGGCGGATTTTCGAGGGCAGCAGCGGAGCCAATCGCGCCACGGCCTTCTATCGCGTGCCCATCGAACGCATGACCAACATCAACATCGACCCCGGCACCGACGGCACCCTGGACGACATCGTCCGCAACACCGAGCGGGGCATCGTGCTGGACGGCGAACGAAGTTGGTCCATCGGCTCTAACCGCGAACAATTCCACTTCGCCGTCGAGATCGGCTGGCTGGTGGAAGACGGCCAGATCAGCCGCGTGGTCAAGAACGCCACCTACAAAGGCGATACGCTGAAATTCTGGAACTCGCTCTCGGCCGTGGGCGACGAATCGACCTGGGAAGTCAAATTCGTTGATAACTGCGGCAAAGGCCAGCCCAACCAAGTCATGCAACTGGGACACGGCGTGCCGGTCTGCCGCTTCGATAACGTCCGCATAGGAGAATAGCCGTGAAAGACCGCATCCTGCAAACCCTGCACGACCTGCGCCGTTACGCCCGGGAGAAGGGGTATGAAGTATCCCTCTTCTTCCATGTGGAAGATAGTTACCTGATGCGCTTCGCCAACTCGGCCATCTCGTTGAACACGAACGAACACCTCATCCGCTTCGAGGCTACCGCCTACGATGGCCGCAAACGCGCCTCCTATGAGATGATTACCAACCTGGACGATGTGGAGGCCCTGAAAACCGGCATCGACACGGCGGCGGAGATGGTCGAGCACGCCATGCCCCTGACCTACGAGCCGACCATCCCCGTACTCCCCGAAACGTTCATTGACGAAAGCAACTGGGACGCGGAACTGGCCTCCGTGAGCAACGAAGAACGCCTGGCCTACTTCAACACCGCCGTCAAGGGCCTGGAAACGGAGGAAATCCGGCTCTCCGGCATCTTCTCCAACGGCACGAACGTCCTGGCGCACACCAACACCCGCTCCGAGCACGCCCAATACTTTCAGACCTCGGACGCGCAAATCACCGCCGTCCTCTCTCACGAACGGCTCAAATGGGAAGTGAGCGCCGGACAATCTGCCCAGCGCAAGACGGACCTCGACCCCCAGGCACTGCGTGCCGAACTGGCGTTCCTGGTGAAGCACTATCGCGAGGACCCTCCTCAACAACTTCCCCTGGGGAACTACGATATCGTCTTCGGCCCGGCGGCGACCGCCGACCTTGTTCGTATTATGAACTGGATCGGCTTCAACGGCGGCATGATGAAGCGCGGTTACTCTTTCTTGAAAGAAGAAGAGGTAGGCCGGCAGGTGCTCTCACCCCTCTTCACCCTCACCGACGACCCCACCCGTCGGGAGACGTTCCCCTTCCGGCGCGACTTCACCGGCATCGAGCGCAAACCCTTCCCGCTTTTCGAGCGCGGCGTGTTCAAAGGCTTCATCTGGTCACAGGACGAGGCCGATGAGTTCGGCGCTCAGCCCACAGGTCACACGGTCATGCACAACAGCCTGGTGATGGCGGGCGGCGAGATGGCCGTAGACTCCCTGGAAGAACTGGTCGCTCAGCGGCGCGAAAACGACCTGCTCTACGTCCCCTTCCTGCACTACATGAACATCGTCAACCCTTCCCAGGGAGTGGTCACCGCCAGTTCGCGCTTCGGCGCGCTGCTGCTCAAGGCCGATGGCTCCATCGCCATCCCTTACAACGTGCGCCTGACGCACAGCCTGAAGACCATCTTCGGGGAGAACCTGGCCTGGCTCTCCCGCAAGACCGTCCCCCACAACACCTCCAGCAGTTACGGGGCACGCAACCCGACGGCGGTGATCGTGCCGCGTTTCCTCTGCGTGAACGACCTGGCGATCTCCCACTCGAACGACTCGTTCTAAGAGGGTAGGGCAACTTCCCGACAGTTGCCCTACCTCCAATGGTACAATCGGCGCATGTCGCGCCCTGCAACGACATTTATCCTGCTTGCCCTCTTGCTGGTCGCCTGCAACGTCCCGACGGTGACGCCGGCCACGCCGCCGCCCTACAACCCCTTCGTCCCCCTGGACGGCGAGACAAACCCGACCGTGACCGTCGACGCCACCCCCACCGGCC
>RFJH01000108.1 GCA_003694975.1 Anaerolineae bacterium
CTGAAATCGCGCCAACCAGGACAAGGCTGACCAATACGTGGAAAAGTGTGCGCATAACCCCTCCATGAGACGAATGTAAAGCGGGTAAAATCACTCCCATTATACAGCCTTTATCTATCAATTCACACCCCCCCATTTTTCCCTACAGCCGGCCTACCAGACATCAAGGAAGCGTGGAGTGGGTGGAGGAACGATCTCGCGAAAGTTTCTACAATACTTGACCTCTCCTGCCAACCAGGGTAAAATCATACCGACCGGTCGGTATGATTTTGGAGAACAACATGCAACAACGAAGCCTGGAAACCCGCGCCCGTCTGCTGGAAGCAGCGCTCAAGTGCTTTGCCAAGGACGGCTACAACGCCGCCAGTGTGGACGCCATTTGCGCCGAAGCCGGTGTCAGCAAAGGGGCCTTTTACCATCACTTCCCTTCCAAACAGGACCTCTTCCTGGCCCTCTTGCAGGGCTGGCTGACCACCATAGACGGCGGCCTGGACGCTGCCCGGCACGGCAGCGTGCCGGAAACCCTGATCGAAATGACCGAAATGCTGCCCGCCATCCTGGCAGCCGCCGATGAGCGCTTGCTCATGTTCCTGGAATTCCTGCTCCAGGCCAGCCGCGACGAAAAAGTCTGGCAGGCGACGATCGCCCCCTACCGTCGCTATCAGGACTACTTTGCCGCCCTGATCCGCGAAGGCATCGCCGAAGGCTCGTTCGATGACGTGAACCCTCAGGTCGCGGCGCGCCTCCTCGTCTCTCTGGCGGTTGGGCTTCTCTTGCAAGGGTTGCTGGACCCCAACGGCGCCGACTGGGAAGAAGTCGCCCGCGAGGGCATGAAAATCATCTTGAAAGGTTTGGCGAAACAAGACCATGCGTAACAAACGAGTGCTCGTGACCGGCGCGACCGGCCACATCGGCAACGTCCTGGTACGGAAATTACTCCAACGCGGCGCGCATGTGCGCGCCTTGATCCTCCCCGGCGAAGATACCATCTCCCTGGCAGACCTCGATGTAGAGTTTGTCGAAGGGGACGTGCTGGACCTTCCCCGCCTGCTTGAAGTCTTCGAGGGAATGGAAATCGTCTATCACCTGGCAGGGGTGATCTCGATCCTGCCGGGAGACGACCCCTTCGTCTGGCGCGTGAACGTGGAGGGGACGCGCAACGTTCTCGCCGCCGCGCGACGCGCGGGCGTGAAGCGCCTCGTCTATACCAGTTCTATCCACGCCCTGAAACGCGTTCCGCACGGGACGGTGATTGACGAATCCGTTCCCTTTGACCCGGACAACCCTTACGGCGTGTACGACCGCTCGAAAGCGGTTGCCAGCCTTGAAGTCCTGCGGGCGGCGCAAGAGGGCCTGGACGCGGTCATCGTCTGTCCCACCGGCGTGATCGGGCCATACGATTACCGCCGTTCTGAGATGGGGGAGGTCATCCGCGGCGCGCTGCGCAACACGCCACAACTCTACGTGAACGGCGCCTACGATTTCGTGGACGTGCGTGACGTGGCCGAAGGGTTGATCCTGGCGGCTGAACGGGGGCGACGCGGCGAGAGTTACATCCTATCTGGACAGCGCATCTCGGTGCGCTATCTCCTGGAAACCGTGCGCGAGATCACCGGATTGCGTTTTCCCACCGTTCGCATCCCTACCTCCCTGGCGCGCTTCCTCACCCGTTTCACCCCCGCCTACTATCGTTGGACGGGGAAAACCCCGCGCTTCACACCCTATTCACTGGAAGTCCTGGAGAGCAACTCCCTCATCAGCCATGCCAAGGCCACCCGCGAACTGGGCTATCGCCCGCGCGCTCTCTTTGAGAGCCTGAGCGACACGGTGCGCTGGTTCCTGGAAGCGGGTCGCATGATTACCCATAGAGCCATCCCCTCTCCCCGCTGAAATTACAAGAATTTTACGGTCACACAACCCACCCCTAACGCGACGGCCTTATCATGAGAGCACATCCTCATGAGGAGGCCGTTTGCTATGCGACGTCTGATTCCAACCCTGTTCCTCTTGTTGACCCTGACTGCCTGTGCGCGCCTGAAACGACGGGCATCTCCTCCTGCTCCAACCGTTCCATCCCCCCAGGCCGCTGCGGAACGCACGCCGACCCCGGCCATCGTCGCCTCGACCGAGACTCCATCTCAGCCCCCGGCATCTACTGCCCCCGTCCCAACGCCCGACTTCGCCTCGATGACATTTGCCGAGAAGAACGAACTCTTCCTGCAACTCCTCGCCGAACGGCAGGCTGCCGGCATGGACACCAGCGCAGCCGAGGAAGCCTACACTCGCTCGATGGAGGCCTCCTTCAGCGGGGATGCGTCACAGGCCGATCGGTACCTGGAAGAGGCTATTCTTCTCTTGTGGAACCCATAGCGTGGAATCCATTCCGCAACCCGTAGTGCGGAATTCATTCCGCCGCACATGAAAGGAGTGTCCCCCATGAAACACAAAACGTTTTTCCTGTTCAGCGTTGTGCTGGTGATGACCTTGCTCGGCGCCGCCCTCGCCCCGCAGACCGTCTATGCACGCTCCGGCGGCGGCAACGGTACGCTCACCGCCTCCGGGGACGGTCTGGCCGGCATTCGTGGCAACGGCACGGTGACCGTTTCCGGCAACGGCATCTTATGGATCAAAGACCACGCCGGCGACGCTTCCATCCAGGTCAGCGGCAGCGGCGTGCGCCGTGAATTGCCCAACGGCTGGATCCGCTACACCGGTTTCCAGGGGCAGGCTGTCGTCAGCGGGAGCGCGGTTACCGTGGCGCTTTCCGGTTATTCAATTGAACTTCAGGCAAGCGGCAGCGGCAAATTCGTCCTGCGCGGCAATGGCACGTACAGCGTGGAGAAAGACGGCGAGATCGTTGTCTCCGGCGTGTGGACGGAAGAGGCTCAGGTGCTCAACATCCCGTAGCGCCGAAACACTGCTCCAACTCGCCCAAAAGCACCCCGGCTCAATCTTCTACCAGCCAGTTCTTGGCCGCTTCGGGGTCGTCGAAGTACTTTAGCGGCTGACCGGTGAGGCGGGTTAGAAGGTCGGCCAGGGTGCGTTTGATTCCGGTCACGCCGAGGACGGCGGTTTTATAGACGTGGTCTTTCGTCATCGCGGAGGCGGCGTTCATCAGCGGCATCAGGTCGCTGGTAATGTGGGTGTCGCGAAAGTCCGCCAGGACGCGCACGGAATTCCTGGGTTGCTTGACTACCACAGCCTGCACTTCGGCCAGTTCCTGTTTGACGGCCTCGGAGTTATAGAGATGACCGGAGAAATCCTGATAAAAAATCTTCTTCCCCTTGTGCTCAATCCAATGAGAGCGCATGTTCATGCCTCCTCGCCGTTACCACGGCGGCTCGTGCGATCGCTTTCGAAATAAAGCGCCAGGCCGGTCGCTATTGCGCCGAGGCCTTCCCACAATCCCACGCCGATAAAACGCGTGGGCGCGATCCCCGCCAGAACAACGGTGGTGAAGACCAGGAACGTCAGGCCGCGAAAGGGCACCGTCCAGCGATAGAATGCCTTCAGGTCGTTCAGGGCAGCCAGAACATAATAAACCCCCATGTTGAACGATGCCATCGAGGCGGCGATGACGAAGACGATTGTGTAATCTCCGGCAGCCCGCTGAGCGCGGTCAACCACCTCGAAGCCAAGCATGGTGAGAGTCCACTCCGGCCTGAGCAAACCAGTCAGGCCGAGCAGAAAGGCCAGCACGCCGAAGACGAACATCGTCCAACCGGCGGCGTCATGAATCTGGAACTTGAACGCTTTTGGCATAGATCACCTCGATGCAATCAGAATTCCAGGTGCCCCTCACACGACCTGGATGGCCACCTGGGTGCCATAGCGATTATACCCAATGTAGTTGAATGGTATTTGAGAACGCGCCACGAATTCGGTAAAGGCTTTATACTCTCCTTCTTTCCATCCCGGGTAATTAAAAAATTCATCAAAGAGGATCACCGTACCAGCCCCAATACGTTGTTCCATTGCATCAAAAACGGTTTTCGTTGACGAGTAAAGGTCGCAATCGATATGCAAGAACAATGCCTTTTGGGGGTGTTTTTCCAGGAAATCAGGCAGTGTCTCCTCAAACCACCCTGGGATCAACACCACATTTGATGCCACACGGGGCAAACGTCCCACCTTGAAGTGTCCTTTTGGCAGACCATCGCGCCAGTCTTCTGGCAATCCCTCAAACGAATCAAACCCGTAGACGGTCATCGTGGGAAGGAGGCGAGCAATGAAGTTGATGCTTTTCCCCGCGGCGACACCAAACTCGCAAACCAGACCTGTCTCCGATGTGGCTTTTGCTGTCTCCACAGCGAAACGCATCAGAGCATAGCGTCCGCCAAAGGACTGTACAAGAGGCATGTTCTGTTCCACGAAGATTCCCGTCTCCTCAAGCGCCTTGCGCTGACGCCAGCGTTCGATGTTACGACTGTCCTTGTAAAAGATGTCGTCCATTAAAGCGTTGAGCGAACGCTTCAAAAACTTCGCCATGGCTTTCCGCATATTTCACTCCTCATTCCGCAACCTTGCAACGCCTTACTCCTGGCCCAGTATACAACGAACTCCTCGAAGAAATTCACCCTACAAAACAGTTACGCCACGCCATACCTGATACGCTCCGAACCCCGCCAGCGCGATGACCGAGGCTCCCAACATGGCCCGGCGGACACGCTCACCGGCCCGACCTGCTGCACCGAAGAGGACAATGATGAGCGCGTTGACGCCGATCATGGCCGCGTAGAAGCCTGCCAGGAATCCCAGCCCGTTGAGCGGCCTCTCGCGCCATCCCTGGAGCAGTATTGGCCCCGTCACCAGACTCCAGAAGAGGTACGGCCCAGGGCTGAGGGCGTTGGTCAGCGCGGCGCGCCACAGGCTTCGCGTCCCGCCAGCGCTCGTTGCCGTATCCGGCGAGACGTCCGCACGCCAACTGCGGTACGCCTCCCAGGCCAGGTAGAGCACGAACAGCCCGCCCGCCAGAGACAAAATCCCTTCAAACCAGGGGGGTACCTGGCTGATGACCAGCAGGACGAGTGCCACGATTGGCCCATCGCTGACCAGCGGCGCGAGGGCGGCGAGCAACGTCTGCCGCCAGCCGTCGCTTAACGAGCGGGAGATCAGATATGCCTGAAAGGGACCCGGTTGAATAGCCGCCGCAAAACCAAGCGCCAGTCCTTGAGCCAGATACGTGAATGCAGACATCGGTTTCTCCATTCTGCGAGGCTTGCCCCAATATACATGAATTTCACCCGCCTTGCAATGCCCTTTTCGGGTACAATACCTTTGTCCTCATCCTACGACCCAACGTGGAGGTCTATCACATGGCAAAGCACCTTGTGCTGGTGGCGGGAAATATTGGCGCGGGCAAGACTTCGTTGACCGAGCGCATCGGCGAGCGCCTCGGCTGGTGGACGGGGTACGAATCGGTCGCCGATAACCCCTATCTACCCGATTTCTATGCCGATATGCGCACCTGGTCGTTTCATCTGCAAATCTACTTTCTCGGGCACCGCGCCGAGCAATACCTGGAAGCCGTCCGTGACCCGCGCCCGGCCATCCTCGACCGCAGTATCTACGAGGACGCCTACATCTTCGCCCGCGCTCTACACCATATGGGCAACCTCTCCGAGCGCGATTACCTGGCCTATCGTCGCCTGTTCGACCTGGTGGTGGATAGTCTACCCTCGCCGGACCTGTTGATCTATCTCAAAGCACCGGTCGAGGTGCTCATGGAGCGCATTCGCCGTCGCGCCCGCAACATCGAAACCGGCATCACGCCGGAGTATCTCTCCTTGCTCGAATCCTTTTACGATGAATGGATCCAGGCCTTCGATATCTGCCCCGTGCTGACCATTCGCACCGATGACCTGGATTACGTCCATCAGCCCCAGGCGTTGGAAATCGTCACTCAGCGTATCCTGGACAAGTTGAGCGGTAAAGAGGAAATGGATTTGCGCGGGCAATAGCACTTTCATTATTTCCCTGTCCGCCGGAGGTTGATGATGAACGCTCTGAAAAAGTTCTCTCAGTTCTTTGGCCTGCACCCCCTGGTGGGTTTCGGCATGTTTGCCGTGGACATCATGCTCTTTGGGCTGGAGACCTCAACGCTGGAGGTTGGCTGGCTGATCTCGGTGCCGATCGCGGCAGCCCTGGCCATCCCCTCGGCACTGATCCAAAAGTACAGTTTCAATGACAACTGGGGGACGGCCATCGGCAAGGGCATGTTGATCGGTGTGTTGACCGCCATTCCGACCCCCCTCCCTTCCGTTGTGCCGTTCATCGGGGGTGTGCTGGGGGCGGTCAAGATGCTGGGAGCAGGCGAAGCCCGGGAATCCCACGAAGAAAGATAGGAGGCAAGGTGTGACCCCCGTGCCCATCAAAGGAACATCGGGCGCGCTTTGGGGGGCCCTCGATGTAGTATGGGGTCTGTTTGTCCATCCAACTTGGCGCAACCCAACAGGCTCTGGGGTACAATAAAATGATTTCAGCATGACCGGGCATTGCCTGGTCGTTTTCATGGAGGTTTGGTGAAACGTCACTGGCGCGATTACGCGTTTCTGGTTGTGGTTGTAGGTTGTATCGTATTCCTGGACCAGTGGACGAAGGCTCTGGTGCGAGAGAACCTTCCACTCGGCCACACGTGGCTACCGAAGTCCCTGGATTGGCTGGCGCCGTACGCCCGCATCGTGCACTGGTATAACACCGGCGCCGCGTTCGGCATGTTCCGGGATGCCGGTTTGGTGTTCACGGTGCTGGCTTTCGTGGTTGCAGCCGCCATCCTGTATTATTACCCTCGTATCCCTGCAGACGACTGGTCGCTACGCGTGGCCTTGGGCATGCAATTGGGCGGCGCTCTGGGCAACCTGATTGACCGTTTGACCCTCGGCCAGGTGACCGATTTCCTCTCCGTGGGTTCGTTCCCGGTGTTCAATCTGGCAGATGCGAGCATTACCCTCGGCGTGGCGGTGCTCCTGCTCGGGGTGTGGATCAAGGAACGGGCGGAAAAGCAAAAGGCTCAGGTCAGGAGTGAGGCGGGAAACCTTCAGGATGAGAACCCGGTCACGGGCGAGGAGAGCGTTCGGGGTGGGTGATCGTCTCGTAGTGTTCCACTACGATGAAGACGAAGAAACGCGGCTTGACCGCTTCCTCGTGTCCTGCCTGCCGGAGTTCTCGCGCTCGCGGTTGCAGGGACTCATCAAAGATGGCTTCGTCCGTGTGGACGGGATGAGGGCCGCGAAGGCGGGACAGAAACTCTCGCGCGGCGCGCGCGTGGAGGTGCGCATCCCACCCCCTCAGCCGACGGAACTGGTCCCCGAACCCATCCCGTTGGACGTCCTCTTCGAGAACGACGACCTGCTCGTGATAAACAAACCGGCAGGCATGGTGGTCCACCCGGGCGCAGGACACGAACGTGGGACGCTGGTCCACGCCGTGCTGGCCCACGCACCGGACATTGAAGGCATCGGCGGCGAGGAACGCCCCGGCATCGTCCACCGCCTGGACAAGGAGACCTCGGGCCTGATCCTGGTGGCGAAGAACGAACGCGCCCACCGTTTCCTGCAAGACCAGTTCCGCCTGCGCCAGGTGAAGAAGGTCTATCTGGCGCTGGTGGAC
>RFJH01000109.1 GCA_003694975.1 Anaerolineae bacterium
CCCAGGATGTGCGCCGTGGTGGGGAGGTTGAGCAGGTTCTCGCCTAGCGAGCCCATCGGGATACCGTTCGTCTTTTCGGCGAAGGCGCGCGTGATATCGTGCCCCACGTCCACGCGGGCAGGCACCTCGTATCCCGGCTCCGGCGCGGCGACCAGGTCGCGGCGGAAGAACGTGTACAGGCTGCGTCCGAGGCGCAGTCTCAGGCGATTGTCCACGTGCTGCATGATGAGCAGGATGGTCACCTTGTGCGCCCAGCCGGGCAAGACCATCGCCCGCAGGAAGTCCAGGGGATGGCGGAGCATCCACGCCAGCGATTTCAGCGCCCGTACCGGCACAGCGTCGCCCTGTGAAATGAGCGGGGCGGAGATGTAGCGCATCAGGTCGGAGCCTTCGGGATAGCGCACCGGCTCGACGCGCGTCACCTCGTCGGCGTTGAAGATGGACGTGATGGCGATGCCCTCCGAGTAGTTGACGCGGCGCGAGCGGGCGATGGAACCGAGCAGGGCTTCCGAGTTCGTGCGCACGCGGTCGCCCAGGCGGGGGGACAGGTCGGGCAGCGAACGCGTGACATCGCGCAACGTGAGCAACAACCGGAGCGTCCCCAGCACCCCGGCGGCGAAGACCACGTTTCGCGCGCGGACCCTGTGTCTCGTCCCGTCAAACCGGCGCGTCGAAGGCCGGTAGAGGACCTCGTACCGCGCCCCGTCCTCCCCCGTGACCGGTCGCACGTCCACGACCTCGGCCTCGGCCTGAACGCGCGCCCCGTACTTCTCGGCGAAGTAAAGGTAGTTCTTGGGCAGGGTGTTCTTCGCGTTGTAGCGGCAGCCGACCATGCAGCCGCCGCAGAAGATGCAGCCGGTGCGCGGCGGCCCCTCGCCGCCGAAGTACGGGTCGGGGACGGTCTCGCCCTCCGGCCCGAAGAAGACTCCCACGTCGGTGGCGCGGAAGGTCTCACCCTGGCCGCGTGCCTCGGCGATTTCCTTCAGGACGTGGTCGGCAGGCCAGAGTTTCGGGTTGCGCGTCACGCCCAACATGCGGCGGGCGGTCTCGTAGTGCGGACGGAGCACCTCGCCCCAGGGGAGCGGCTCGTTCCAGGCCGGGGTGGCGAAGGTCGCCTCGGAGGGGACCTCGAGCACGTTGGCGTATCCCAGGCTGCCGCCCCCCACGCCCACGCCGTGCAACACCATCACCCCCTTCAGGAGGCTGATTTGCAGGATGCCGAAGGCGCGCAGGGAGGGCATCCAGAGGTACTTCCAGAAAGCCCAGTTCGTTTTGGCGAAATCTTCATCCTCGTAGCGCTTGCCCTTCTCCAGGACGAGGACGGAATAGCCCTTCTCGCTCAGGCGCATGGCGGAGACCGAGCCGCCGAAGCCGGAGCCGATGATGACGAAGTCGTAGGTTGTTTCGGGCATGGGACGTGTTCACTCCGAGAGGGGTTGTGACATGGTGATTAACTCCACGCGCTGTTCCCAACCCAGTTTGCGCCAGAAGGCGATGGCGCCCTGGTTGTCGCCCAGCACGAAGAGGTGACAACGATGGATGCCGATGTTCATTAGTGCGTACATGCAGCGCCCGACGAGCGAGCGCCCGATCCCCTGTCGCCGATGGGACTTGCGCACGGCCAGGTTGTGGATGTAGCCGTGCCGACCGTCATGTCCGCACAGCGCCGCGCCGACTACCTTCCCCTGATCTAGCGCGACGTAACTCAGTCCCGGATTGCGCTCCAGGAAGCGCTTGATGCTCTGGCGGGAATCGTCCTCGCTGTTCAACTTGAGGCCCTCGCTCTCGCGCCAGAGTGCGTAGACCTCGTCGTAATCGGCGATGGTCATTTCTCTCAATTCGACTTTCATAGCACCCTCCCCGTGAGTTGGTGGTACGTGATTTTATCGCCCGCGCCGCTTTCGCATGGGCTAGAGCAGACGTTCCTGGCGGGGGGATTCCGGCGGCAATTCGGCTCCACCGGCGACCTTGTGCGCCCAGCGCGTCGGTTCGGGCAGGCGGTAGCCCGCGCAGGCCGCCAGGGTGAACTTCACGGCATGTGCCACGTCCATCAAGTGGCCGGGGGAAACGTACACCGGTCGGACGTGGTCGCGCGTCCGCAGCACGGCGCCGATCACGCGCCCCGGCTCGCGCTCATCGAGCAGTTTCGTGCGGTCGCCGCGCCGGGGGCCGGGGGTGGTGTGTATCCCGTAGAGCCGCGATTTGGCGACCCCGATGGTCGGCACTTGCAACCACAGTCCCATCTGCGCGGCGATGCCCATGCCGCGTGGGTGGGCGATGCCTTGCCCGTCGAAGAACAGAAGATCGGGTTTGCGCGGCAGTTTTTCCCAGGCGGCCAGCACCGCCGGCCCCTCGCGGAACGAGAGCAGGCCGGGGATGTACGGAAACGTGAGTTCCACCTCGGCCACCGCGGCCTCGAACGGGACGAGGTCCGGGTAGCGCAGGAGGACGATGGCGCAGCGGGCGCGGTCGTCGTTCAGGCCGACGTCCACGCCGCCGATGGTGTGCACCTCGCGCCCGTCCCATCGCAAGCGCAGTTGCCGACGCAGTTCATCCTGAATGCGAATCGCCTCTTCCGGTTTCGGATTCCAGTCGTGCAAGGGTTCCATATACTCTATAATACAACAAGTAGGCCTGTATGCAAGCCTGTTACAAGATGTCTCGCGAAACCTGTTTGCTCATTCTCTTGTCCCTTCTTGCCCTGACGTGCGCGCCTCTTACGGCGCGGGTGTCGCCCCCTCCTTCTGCGACGCCTCTCCCCTCGCCGACGCCGTTCCTTCCTGCCACGCTCACGCCCAGCCCCACGGCGACGTTTACCCCCTCGCCCGTCCCCTCGCCGACGCCCTCCCCCAC
>RFJH01000013.1 GCA_003694975.1 Anaerolineae bacterium
GAATGGAAGCAATCCGGTCTTTCGACACACCCAGGCCTACGAAACAGCCGGACCCGTCATCAGTTTTGCCCGTCAGGTCAGTTATCAAGGACGACCGTTGTGGCCCTGTCCTGGCATGGGCGTGCTTAAAGTTACCCCTGAGGAAGAGACAAACTAGACGAAGGTAGGTTGACATGGCCAAGAAACGCGAACTCCACGAGTACAGCACCGACCCCGCCGCCCAGGAGATGCTCAAACGGGCGGAAGAACTGGGGATCAGCACGGCCTTCACCCGTGCCGATGACATGGTGCCGTGCAACATCGGCGGCGCGGGGATGTGCTGCAAACAGTGCGGCATGGGCCCCTGCCGCCTGACGAAGGACGGGCAAACCGGCGTATGCGGCGCGACGATTGACACCATCCAGGCCCGCAACCTGACCCGCGCCATCGCCGCAGGCGCCGCCGCACACTCCGACCACGGGCGCGACATGGCCTTCCTCCTCAAAGCCACTGCCAACGGCGAGGCGGAAGGCTACATGATTCGCGATATCGCCAAACTGCGCATCGTCGCCTCCAAATACGACATCCCCATCGAAGGCCGCTCCCCCGAAGAAATCGCCAATGACCTGGCCGACCTCTACATTGCTCAGTTCGGGCAGCAAAACGGCGAAATCGCTCCCATCCGCCGCGCCCCCAAGAAGCGCCAGCAACTGTGGCGCGAACTCGGTGTCGTGCCGCGCGGCATTGACCGCGAAGTCGTCGAATGCCTTCATCGCACCCACATCGGCGATGACCAGGATCCGGAGCACATCCTCCAGCACGCCATCCGCACCGGTCTGGCCGACGGCTGGGGCGGCTCGATGATTGCCACCGACATTGCCGACATCCTCTTCGGCACCCCGGCCCCCGTCATCGGGCAGGCCAACCTGGGCGTCATCAAAGAAAACATGGTCAACGTCATCGTGCACGGACACGAACCCAGCCTGAGCGAGATGATTGTCGCCGCCACACAAGACCCGGAGATCATCGAATACGCCCGGAAGGCCGGTGCCGACGGAGTCAACCTCTCCGGCATCTGCTGCACGGCGAACGAAATCCTGATGCGCCAGGGCATCCCCGCCGCCGGCAACTTCCTCCATCAGGAACTCGCCATCCTGACCGGCGCAGTGGAAGCCATGGTCGTGGACGTGCAATGCATCATGCAGGCCCTCGTAGACCTGGCACGCAACTTCCACACCCAGATCATCACCACCTCGCCGAAAGTGCGCATCAAAGGCGCCACGCACATCGAATTCGATGAGCACAAAGCCCTCACCATTGCCAAGGAAATTCTCAAGACCGCCATTGACAACTTCAAAAACCGCGACCGCTCCAAAGTCCACATCCCGGACATCAAAGAGGACCTCATCCCGGGCTTCTCGCACGAATACATCAACTACATGCTCGGCGGCTCCTATCGCGCTTCCTTCCGCCCCCTGAACGACGCCATCATGGCCGGGCGCATTCGCGGCGTGGCCGCCATCGTGGGTTGCAACAACCCGCGCTCCAGCCAGGACTACCTCCACAACAAGGTGGTGCGCGAACTGCTTAAGCAGGATGTGCTCGTCGTACAAACCGGCTGCGGAGCCATCGCCGCCGCCAAACTCGGCCTGATGCTCGGCGAGGCCGGCCTGGAACAGGTCGGACCAGGCCTGCGCGAGATTTGCGAAACGGTTGGCATCCCGCCCGTGTTGCACATGGGCTCCTGCGTGGATAACACCCGCATCCTGACCGTCCTGACGCAAATGGTCGAAGAGGGCGGCCTGGGCGATGACATTGACCAGATCCCTGCCGTCGGTCTGGCCCCCGAATGGATGAGCGAGAAGGCCCTCGCCATCGCCACCTACTGCGTGGCCTCCGGCGCCTACGTCATCTTCGGCGGTGCCTCGCCCATCAGCGGTATGCCGGACCGCGTCTCGGATAGCGACGCCGTCCTACGCTACATCAGCGAAGGCTGGGAGAAACTCTACGGCGGCAAACTGGAATTCGTTCCCGACCCCGATGAGATGATCCGACGCACCCTGGAGCACATTGACAAGAAACGCGCTGCTCTGGGACTCCCGGAGTACGATCCGAGCCGCTTCGGGCGCAGCGGGGACGCCCGCATGCTCGAACTCGAAGCGCTCCCTCTGGAGAAGAAACGTCAGGCCATCTACGGCCTCGCAGCGGACTGAAGGAGGAGTCGAGCCATGTCACGCTATATCGCCACCCGCGCCATCCGTGGCGCCAACGCCCTGGTCACCGAAGCCGAGTTGATGCTGAAGAAAGCCCTGGCCGAAAAAGGGCCGGATACCCCCGTCGCCTTCCCCAACACGGCTTACCATCTCCCCACCATCCTCGGCATGACCGGCATCGCGGTCGAAAAACTGAGCGACCTCAAGCCCGTCCTGGAGCACGCCCGGCGCCTGCTACACCCCCTGCCGGCCAACAACCACTGGACGCCCTACCTGGGCGAGACGCTGGATAGCGGTATGGCCACCCTGCTGGCTGCCGAAGCCATCGAAGCCATCCGTTTCGTCTACGGCCTGCAACCGGAGCCCATGCCCGGCTTCCGACTGGCCGGCGGCACTTCCTTCACCAGCCCGGATGGGAGCAGCGACGAGGCCGCCGCCGATGGTCACCTGAACGGCCCGATTGACGACATCCAACTCCGCTCCTGGGGCATCCAACTCGTGGATGGCCGCATGCCCGGTTTCGCCGCCATCGTCGGCTGCGCCAAGTCGAACGAGGTCGCCGTCAAAATCGTGCGCGAACTCCAGCGCCGCAACATCCTCTGCTTCCTCAGCGGGAACGTCAACGGGCGCAGCATCATCCACCAGTTGATCGAAGAAGGGGTCGAACTCGGCTACGACACCTACACCGTCCCCTTCGGTACCGACACCATTAGCGCCATCTACGCCCTCGGCTTCGCCACTCGCTCCGCCCTGACCTTCGGCGGCCTCAAGCCCGGACAAGCGCGCGAAATCCTGCTCTATAACAAAGAGCGCGTCTTCGCCTTCGTCCTCGCCCTCGGCGAAGTGGACGACCTGAAATACGCCGCGGCCGCGGGCGCCATCAACTTCGGCTTCCCCGTCATCGCCGACACCGTCATCCCCGAAATCCTGCCCACCGGTATCACCACCTACGAACACGTCGTCTCCATGCCCTTCGATCAGATCGAAGGCAAAGACGACCTGGAGCGCGCCGAACGCCTGGTGCAGAAGTGCATCGAAGTACGCGGCGTGAAGGTCAAAGTATCCAAAGTGGACGTGCCCGTGCCCTACGGGTCGGCCTTCGAGGGCGAGGTCGTGCGCAAAGCGGATATGCGTGTCGAGTTCGGCGGCAAGCGCTCGCGCTGCTTCGAATATCTCTTCATGGCCGATATGGATGAGGTCACCGATGGCAAGATCGAGGTCATCGGCAACGGCTTCGAGGATGTGGAACCGCAAGGCTCGATGGACATGGGTATCCTCGTCAAGGTCGCCGGGCGCAACATGCAGAAGGACTTCGAACCGGTGCTGGAGCGACAAATC
>RFJH01000110.1 GCA_003694975.1 Anaerolineae bacterium
CATCGCTGAAGAGAATGGCTATGCCGAACGGGTCATCCGAACCATCAAAGAAGAGGAGGTGTATCTATCGGACTATGTTGACTTCGCCGATGCCGTCCGCCAAATCGGACACTTTATCGAGGAGGTGTACATGACCAAGCGTATTCACTCCTCGTTGGGGTATCTCACTCCTACCGAGTTCGAGAGCGCCTATCGCCTTGCTCAGCATCAGGAGACCTTGACATCCCCCTAAAAATCGCCTAAAAAGTGTCCAGTTCTAGGGGACCACTACAGAGCGAAAACATAGTTGCTTACTTTCCACTGCAAACGGCATCTATTGCTTGCTCATACTCACCTTCTTGCCATCTCTCTGTCTTCCCATGTGCACACAAGGTGGCACGTACGCGAGGATCGGACGCCATTCGCGTTGCAATTTTGTGAGCCGAACGCATGTCGCCAGCATTGACATAAGCAACAATGACAGGAAACCACTCGGATTGGTCAAAAGGGTGCAGTCCGTTTGCGATCGCTGTGTCTGCCAGCCGCGCTGCATCCTCCCAATCCTTACGCTGAAGCGCCAGGTTAATCTTCTGGTAATAAAAACACCACGTGTGCTCGGGTTCCTTACCAAACATATCTACAGGAGGGATGTGAGGTTGGGAATCAATCCGGATCAAATCAATATCTGAATACTTTGCAATAGCGCTAACAGATAGAGGTTCGTAGGGGGAAATTACAGGCACGGTACTATCAAGAATATGAAGGCATGATTGGCTCGTAGGCAGGGACATTACAAGTGATTTTCCATAATCACGCCTGACCAAAACGCTACGCATTTGGCGTTCTTGCAACGTTGCCTGTTCAAGATCGAGAGCAATGCCGGGATAAGGGATTTGCCCGCTCATTCTCAAGGGGGCACCGGGATTGTAAATGATGTTTAACGGCCCCCAGACCTCATATTCTTCTCGCAAAGGTGCCTCTGGTGGAAGGGAAAGGATCACCGTTGTGCCATCGCTCAGGTCTGGCACCCTCCATGAAATTTGCCACCATACATTTCGTTGTATCTCCCAGAAATCACGATAGTATGCAGCACTGAAGTAATGGGTGATTACCCCAAGAGTTATCAGCCCCATAATGAAAAACCAGCGCGCTGGTGTGCGAATCGCATAAAAGGCTGCTCCGCCAATGAACATTGCCACACCCAGCGCAGATTGATAAGTATAACGATCCCATTGAAGACCAAAGATCACAGTTCGTCTGGCGGCAACAATGGGAATGATAGTCAAGGCAACAATAGTGATACCTAAAAGTGAGGAGTGAAGTGAGGAGAGAGAAGGTTCTCTTGTCGAATCTTGCAATTGTGTTTTCCTCCAGGCCCAAAGATAAAGCCCAACCACTCCTGTGACAATGGTCGCCACCGCTAATGCAGCGACAAAGTCTCGTCTCCGTCCAGTATCTAGAAACTGATAGGGAGGTACTGCCCATGCAAAAACTGTTGTTGCAAGAGCGTTTTTAATCGCGTCCAAGAAGAGGCTAGACAAACTGTACAATGGAGAGGCCTCGTAAGTCGCGATGAGGACATCTACATTAACCGCTCTGCGCATTCCTTTAAAGATGAATAACCGCCAATAGGCAAAAAAGAGAGCCAGTAACAGATAAGGCCAGCCATACCTGATGAGTTGGCGCATGGAGAACTTTTTCTCTGGCGAACGTGAATGGAAAACATACCAAAGTAAAAGTAACCGGGCTGCCTCTATGCCGATCATTGCTTCATAGATCATGAGGTAGAGAAGAGCCAGCAACAAAGAGAAAAAAGTTGACCAAGCTCTTGATGCCGCCCTCTTTGTCTGTATAGCATTCACGGTAAGTGCCATAGATAGAACGGCACAGGTCTGGGCGAGGAGGATATTTTTGAAGGTAACAGCATTGGGTTGTTGGTAAAAACCAGGGTAGATGATGAATAACGATGCAGTGAGTGTAGTTTCTACTCGCCGGTTTGGCCAAAGCATTCGAAGTAGCCACATAAAAGCCAACCCTCCCCCAGCCCTTAGTAGCAATGCATAAAGATGCCAACCCAATTTAGACTGCCCTAAGAGGAAATAGTCGAAACTATAAATAACCCCAATAAATGGTCTATCAATCTTGAACAACTCAACAATGCCTTTGGCACCTTGGGCTTGAGCCGTCCACATCAAGTACCAGTCATCTCGGTAATATCCGAGCCAGGGAATGAGAACGCCATAAGTCAGTAGAGTAACCAACACAATGGTGGCTATAGATACGACCTTTTCTGAAATAAAGAATCGCTTAAGGGAATTTGCCTTATCTATCATTGCTTCTTTTCCTCATCAAGAAATCCACAATGGCGAAATCCAGTTCTTCGTCGATATCCCAGGCTTCCTCCGCCTCGATCTCGAACATCAACGGGCGCTCGCCGAGACGGTTGCGCCGCGCCAGAAGAGTCTGGCGGGTGAAGATGTAGATGCAGGAATTCTCCTCGTAGACGGGAGGCAGGTCCTGGGTCTGGAGCAGGATGGCGGGATTGTGGTTGATGGCGCGACCGAGTTGGTCCCACAGGCGGGTTTGCAGGCGCGTGACCGAGAAGAGCGAATCGTAGGCCGGGTAGTTCGTCAGAAAGGTTTGAATGGCGCGCGAGATGGTCCCGGCGCGCAGGAGGGGGTTCGTGCTGTGCGTCTGCAGGTAGAAATCGGCCTCCACCTGGGAGGTGTCGTAGGCCAGGATTTCGTTCATCGGGATGGTGTCGGCGCGCAGGTTCTCAGGGCGCTCGATGACCTGCACGGAGGGGAAATGCTCGCGCAGTCCCTCCATTATCGGGGGCGAATCGGTATCCACCACCACCTGGGCAATCTCCGGCACCTCCAGTAAGGTGGCGATGATGTGGTGGAAAAGGGGCTTTCCGGCCAGCGGGCGGTAGTTCTTACCGGGCACGCGCTGACTGTGGTGACGC
The DNA here is from genome assembly GCA_003694975.1 of Anaerolineae bacterium. Lineage (GTDB taxonomy): Bacteria > Chloroflexota > Anaerolineae > Anaerolineales > Villigracilaceae > J097. The sequence goes on from RFJH01000110.1 coordinate 2,948, forward strand.
ATGGGAACGAGGGCGATGAGATGAGGCATGGGTATTCTCAATCAACAAAGGACAGTCCCAAACGCTGCCGGATGAGGGAGCGAGGTTCTTTACAAATCTTGATGGCCTCACGGGCTTCTGCTTTCTCAGTTCTTTTGACCCACTCGCTTGTCAGTGGCTTCATAACAGCACTTGCCCTTCCTCTAAACCTCGCGTAGAAAACAATCCCCCAGCGCCAGTCGTTCTCGAACTTCTGAGGGTTTCCGCACCATCAGATCCACGGGAAAGCGAGGGCGAGTCGCCATCCAGATTTCCGTGGCCATGTGGGGATTACGTCCCTCAAACGGCATGATGACCAGCAGGTCTACATCCGAATCGGGGGTGGGGGTGCCATAGGCATAGGAGCCGAAGAGGATGATCTTCTCCGGTCTGAACTTCTCGGCGATGCGCTCCGCCAGGGCACGAATCTCGGACATGGGAATCATGTCACTCGCTCCTGAATGGCATCCAGCCAGGCGCGCAGCAGAGAGGCGTGTCCCGCCAACCGTTCATAGACCTGGATCGCCAGCGCCTCGTTGTAGGTGTGCACGGTCAGATTACGGTCCTGTGCGGCTGCCATCAGTTTTTGCGCTGCGGCCTCGTCAAACAGTCCGCTTTCCAGAGAGGCGCGAATGGCTTTTCTGGGAGAAGCGACCTCGATGAACTCATGTTCAAAGAGATACGCCTGCGTCGCTTTCCAGGTCAGTTCGAAGGTGTACTCAAAGCGCTGAATGGCGGCATCGCGTTCCACCTCTGATGGCGACGACAGCCCCACCACGCGTTCCAGCGTTTCCAGCGCTTTGCGGGCCTCTCGCAAACGCTCTTTCACTCGTCCCACAGGATGCCTTCCTCTTCCACGCGCCGACGAAGTTTCTCATCCGCCTCGGCCAGGTTGACCAGGTCCACGCGATAGATTACATCGCTCTCCTCCAGAGCGGCGCGTATCTCGGCCAGGACGTAGGCCGGGATGGGCTCCAGCGGCAGAACGGCCACGTCAATATCCGATGTGCGACGCGCCTCGCCGCGCGCCCGCGAGCCGAACAGGTACACGCGCGCCGCGTGTCCCTTCAGGCCGCTCAGCACGATGCGGCGAACTTTGGCGATTTCGCCTTCGACCAGCGTGGGATTGCTCATGCTCCGGTCTCCTGACCCGATTATACCGTCTTTGGCGTGTTCTTTTCTCCCCACCAAAACGCGCCCGGAAAATCCGGTGGGGCCTGCTTTTGTTTGCCGCTCCAGGCCTCCACGTCCAGGCGCAGCACGGCGGTGACCTTCAAATCCACGTCTTGTACGGGAGTGTAATCGCGCCCGGCGCGCAGATGAGGAAAGTATTTCTCCACCAGCCGTCTCAGGGCGTCTTTCGCCTCGTCGGGGTCCTCCACCAGAGAGACTCTTCCGAAGACCACCACGCCCGCGTATTCCACGCCCATCTCCATCGCCGTATCCGCAGGGAGCAACCGCCCCATCTCGCTGACGTTGAAATTCGCCCGCGCCCCGTGCAACACCGTCTCGTAGGTGCGCCCTGCCCGTGCGCCGTGCAGGTAGATGCAGCGCCGCTCCGGCACATAGACGAAATTGCGCGCCACGGTGAACGGCCGGCCGCCCACGCAGGTCGCCAGGACACCGTAATCGGCGCGCTCCAGAAACGAGATGATCCACGCCTCATCCTGGATGGCGCGGTCCCGGCGGCGAGGGCGCGCCCAGGGGGGCGGCGATTCGTCCTCCGGCGGCTCAGGGGCTCCGTCCACACGGTGACCCGCGGCGCGCAGGGCGGCGAGGGCGCGTGAGAGGTCCTCCGCCTTCACCAGCAGGTAGTCTGTATCGAAGGTGGAGATGGCGAAGAGACTCACGCCCGCCGTGGCGAGCGCACCGCTCAAATCGGCCAGGACGCCGATCATGCCGAAGTCCAGTGGCCCTTCCACCTTCAGAAGCGCCCATCCCGCCTCGTGTCGGTTGCCCGGAACGGCGACCTCTGAGGGGCAGACCAGCGAGAGTTCCTCGGCGGTGCGTGTGAGGGCGTAGAAAGCGCCGCGCAACGCCTGAAAGGGAATCGGCGCCTCCGGCGGCAGACGGTGTACGGTGTACTCCCCCGGCAAAAGGGTCAGGGTCAGGTTACTCGTCATAGCGAATCGGTTCAATGGGGCGCGGGGCGGGGGTTTTCTCGGAGAGGATGCCCGGCGGGTAGTAGAAACGCTGGTGCAGTTGGGCGTCAATGCGACCTGAATAGCGATACCCCTGATACGTGCCCCAGTATTGCATCAGGCGGAACCACAGAATGCTCCACCAGTGTTTCGCCAGCACGCCCTCGCGACGCGCCTGCCACAAATCGGAGAAGGTTTTTCCCAGCCACAGGCGCAGGAAGTGCCGCAGCGTGAAGCGGCTTTTGGGCAAAATCTGCTTCATGGCAATCGCCTCGCGCCGGTAGCGGTTGTAAACCTGCGCCGGCCCTTCATCGTGGACGTGAATCACCTCCGCCTCGGCGACGTAGGCGATGGCGTATCCCTGCTCGAAAGCCCAACTGCTCCAGGCCAGGTCTTCCAGGCCGGTCAGGTTCTCATTATAAGGGTGCTGCTCCCACAGGGCGCGGCGGATGGCGGCGTTCGCGTTGTGGGAGTAGGGATGTCCCTGCCGAGGTTGGGAGACATCGGGGAAATACTCGCGAAAGAACTGATGCTCCGAATACTGATTCGTCTCCCCGCCGCGCTGCTTCCCGTAACTGACCGCCACCTGCGGGTCGGCGAACGGCTTGAGCAACTGTTCCAGCCAGTCCGGATAGACGGGGTAACAATGGGCGCTGACGATGACGACGAACTCCCCCCGCGCCGCCCTGACGCCGCGATTCAGCGAACGCCCGAAGGTGAACTCCTCCGGTCGAATGTGGACGAGGCGCGCGCCGTGCGCCCGAGCGATGTCCACCGTCCGGTCGGTGGAACCCGAATCGACGACGACGACCTCCGCGTCGCGGACCGTCTGCTCGCGGATGCCCTTGAGCAGGCGCGGCAGGTGCTTCTCCTCGTTATAGGCACGGATGACGATAGAACAGCGTGGCGTGCTCACCAGTCCTTATCCTTCTCGTAGCCCAGGCGGATCAGCAAATCGCCCGCCACCTCTTTGAAGAGGCGTTTGTGCTCCTCAGTGAAGTATTTGCGCCATTCGCCCGTCTTGCCGGAGCGGAAGGTGGGCGATTTGTGCGGCTGGATGCTCGCC
>RFJH01000111.1 GCA_003694975.1 Anaerolineae bacterium
CGCGCGGGCAGCCCTGCGCGCCGACGCGTAATCACCCAGTCCGGCCAGCCGCGCCGCGCCAGATAGGCGCCGAGGCGCGCCGCCTGACGCTCCGCTCCACCGACCGGCAGCGGGGGGAATTCGTTGACCAGCATGACGACGCCGCTCTCTTTCATGCCTTCACCCTTCGCCTCGATGGGCCCGCAGGTGTTCGAGATAGGGGCGGGCTTTGGGCGTGAGGCGGGCGTAGATGGCCAGGAGATTTTCCCGCCAGGTCTCGGGCGAGTATTCGCGCTGCACCCGTTCGCGCGCCGTGCGCCCCAGGGCGGCGCGCTCTTCCGGGGAGGCGATCAGGCGCTCCAATGCCTGTCTCAGCGCCTCGACCTCCCCCGGCGGGACGAGCAAACCGGCGCCGCCCGCCAGTAGATAGGGGGTCTCTCCGACGCGCGTGCCCACGATGGGCAGGCCGGCGGCCATCGCCTCCAGCACGGAGACCGGCGTGCCCTCCATGAGCGAAGCGTTAACGTAGATATCCGCCGCGGCCATCAGACGCCGCACGTCCTCGCGGACGCCGAGCAGGTGCACGCGATCCTCTATGCCCAGTTCTCGGCTGAGGCGCTCCAGCGTGGGGCGCTCCTTTCCCCCTCCGGCGATGAAAAGGGTGATTTCCGGATGTCGGTAGCACAGGGGGGCGAGGGCGCGCAGCAGCACGTCGTAGCCTTTGATGTGGGTCAGCCGCCCTGCGGAGAAGATGAGGGTGCGCTTCGCATCGCCGAGGAGCGTTTTGCGCAGGGCGAGGCGTTCTTCGGGCGGCAGGGGAGGGGCCGGATTCACCGCGTTGACCAGCACGTCAATGGCGGCGCGTGGCACGCCGCGTTGCCGGGCGAATTCCGCCACGGCGCGGCCATTGGCGAGCACGCGCCGCGCCAGATGGCGCAAAGCGAAGTTCTCCAGGGCGATGCGTGCCGGGGAGTAGAAGCGTTCGTCGTAGCCCGTGCTTCGCACAGAGGCGAGGACGGGGATGCCCGTCAGGCGTCCGGCGAAGGAGGCGAGAATGTTGGCGTAGGTGAGGTAGGCGTGGATCAGGTCGAAGCGCTCGCGGCGCAAGAGACGCACCAGGCGGAGGAAGGGGCGCGGGCTGAAGAGATGGGGGAAATGGATGGTGAGCACGCGAGCGCCTGCGGCCTGGAGGGATTCCACGATGGCGGGGTGCGAGGCCTCTTTCAGGCTGAGGACGGTCAAGTCTATGCCGAGAGGAATGATGGTCTCCGCCAGGAAGACCTGCATTTTTTGAGCGCCGCCCATCTTGAGGGTATCCAGCACTTGCAGGACGCGCATGTTATCCTCGGCTTCGCTGGAGCGCGGCGCGCAACACCTGCCCGGCTTCCATAAGCACCTGTCGTTGGAGCAGCCAGAGGGCGGTGAGGTAGGTCGCGGCGCCGGTTAGAATGGCGATAGTGAGTTGCAGCCAGGGTGGGGTGGTGCGGGAGAGTTCGATGGTGGCGAGCACAGCGCCGCTCATCATGATTCCGGCCAGAAAAGAGGGGCGCAGCGCGTGGACGACCTCGCCCAGCGGCAGACGCAGCAGGCGGGCGGCGACATAGAGATTCAATGCGCTGCTGAATAGGGCGACCGTCGCCTGCATCCATCCGGCGGCGACGATAGAGCGCGCCGTCGTGACCGCCCACCAGAGCGCCGGAAGGAGCATGAGCAGGCGCACCAGCCCCAGCCAGGTGATGACTTGAGGGCGTCCCTGGGCTTTGTAGGCGCTTCCGGCGTTGTAGGCCAGGGAGAGCAGCACGGTGTAGATGGCGATGGCCTGGATGACGGGCACGGCCTCCAGCCATTTCTCGGTGAAGACCACTTGCGTGAAGGGGCGCGCCACCAGCGCCAGCCCCACCCCCAGCGGGACGGTGATGAGGGAGATATAACGCGTGGTGAAGAAGAAGCCGCGCGCCAAGCCGCCGCTCACCTCGCGCAGGCGGGTGTAGAGAGGGAAGAGCACCGTGCTGAGAATGCGCGCAAATTGCAGAATCAGCAGGTCGGGCAGGCGGAAGGCCAGGGTGTAAACTCCGAGGGCCTCCGGGCCCAGGTAGCGCCCGATGAGCAGATAATCCACGTTCATCAGGATAATTGCCACCCATGAGGAACCGACGTATTTCAGGCCGTAATCAAGCAGCGAGCGGGCGCGCGAGGTGAGAAAGGTGAATGTTGGATGCCAGGGGGTGATCGCCCAGTAGGTGAGCGAGGCGACCAGGACGCCGCTGAGTTGCCCGAAGATCAGGCTCCAGGCGCCGAAGCCGGAGAGCGCGAGGAGGATGGAGACCGTCCCTTTGGTCATGGCGCGCAGGAAATCCGGCAAAAAGGTGCGGTTGAAGTAGAGTTTCTTTCGCAGGAGGTATTCGTGGATGTTCCCGATGGCGGTGAGCGGATAGGTGAGCCCCAGCACGCGGATGACCTCTGTGGCGCGTGGGTCTCGGAAGTAATCTGCCACCAGGGGGGCCAGGAGCCAGGTCAGCCCGAAGAGGGTGATGCTGGTAACAACGTTGAGCCAGAAGGCGGTGGTCGCTGTGCGTTTGTCCTCGGAGTGATAGACGATGGCCGGGCCGATGCCCATATCGGCCATGACATCGAGGAAGCCGATGGTGGTCACGGCGTACCCGACGACGCCGAAATCGTCTTTGGTGAGCAGGCGGGCGAGCACGGCGGTGCTGATGAAGACCATCAGTTTGCCGCTGAAGAAGGTGAGATAGCGCCAGGCCGTGCCGTGAAGCGCCGTGCGGGCGAAATCGGAGTTGGATTGAGGCTCGTTCATCACTCGCCGGTCGCAAGGGAGTCTCTGGTGTTCAAGAGGTGGGCGCGCGCCACCTGACTCGCCCCCAACGCAACGCCGATGAGCACCCAAAACATGTTCGCATAGGCGCTGTTCTTCACCACTGCCGCCAGCATATACCCGGCGAGACCGGCAAAGAGGGCCAGGCACATATTCGCCTCATCGCGCATTCCACTCGCTGCGAAGCGCTGCGCCGCCTCGCGGATGCCGCGAAATACGAAGAACATGAGCAGGGTGAACGTGATGATTCCGAAGATGCCCTGTTCGGCGAGGATTTCCAGGTAGAGACTGGCCGGGCTGCGGGCTTTGCGGCGCGGGTCGAGGCCGATGCGGCGCGAGTAATCAAGGTAGTGAAGGCGATAGTTTCCCAGCCCGACTCCGGTGAGCGGATGGTCGCGAAACATGAGCCAGGCCGCGGTGTTCTCGCTGAGGCGCCCCCGGAAGGATGGGTCGGTGACGACGCTGCTGTGGGCGGGCGTGAGTTGGAAAAGCGTGCTGATGCGCTCGAAGTAGGTCGGGGGGACGAACTGCAACAGTCCCACGGCAAGGGCGAGGGTGACGGCCAGGGAGAACAAACGGGGGCGATGTTGCAGGAAAAGAACGGCCAGGGTGGCAAGCAGGTTGAGGAAGCCGCCGCGCGAGAAGGTGAGGAAGATGGTGACGGTGCAGACGATCAGGGCATAGGTGGCGAGCAGGCGCAGCCAGGTCTTGCGTTCGTGCCAGAGGCGGTCCAGGGCGAGGGGGATGGCGATGACGAGGACTTGCGCATAGGCATTGGGATTGGAATAGGGACCGGTCAGGCGGTGGCGCCCGATACTATCGGCGTATTCGGCTACCCAGCCGCCGAAGCCACCGTAGGCGTCGTTGAAAGTGCCGGTCAGATACTGGAACGCGCTGATGGTGCTCATGAAGGCGGCGGCCAGGATGATACTCCACAGGGCGCGTCGCAGTGAAGGGGCGCGCTGGATGAGCAGGATGACGATCACGCCTCCCAGGATGTCTTTCACCACGCCGATAAAAGTTTCCAGGGCAGTGGGGTAATCACTCGCCGCGAAGAGGGAGAGGTAGAGCGCCGTGACGTAGAAGGCGAGCAAAGGGGCGGCAAAGCCCCAGTTCAGCGGTCGTTCGCCGTGTATGGTGATGCGCAGGATGATGACGATTCCCAGCAGGGCGGCCAGCGGCTGGGCGATGGATGGCAGGCCGTAATGTTTGATGAGCACGTTGGAGAGTTGAGTGTGCGTGATGGCAATGAAGGCCATCAACCCCAGGTCGGGTTTGATGATCGCGGCAACGAACAGAAAGGCCCCCGGCACCGCCAGCAGCGCATAGAGCCCTACAACGTGCACCGCGATGGCGATGACCACGCCCGCTGCGATGGTGAGCGCAACCATCGTCAGGGTGAAGGTTGGGCCCCACTCGCGGGGAGAGAAAGAGACGCCCGGACGGTGAGGCCTCTGGATGTGATTGATTGTGGACATAGAACTCCTCGCGGGCAGCAGAGCAACGGTTTGCAAATGCGCTGTGCCGGGCAGGGCTTTTCAAAAGTTTAGCCATACCGCTGGAAGGCACATATACAG
>RFJH01000112.1 GCA_003694975.1 Anaerolineae bacterium
AGTCCCTCCGGCGCATCCTGAAAGGTCGCCACATCCCCGATGCCCGGGCACGGGAATGGATGGCACGCAAGAACCGCTATTATCAGGAGATGATCGCCCGCCTCACGCCGGACGATGTACTGCCGGGGGTGCTCTCACTGCTGGAGGAAATTCACCGGGCAAAGATGAAAGTCGCCGTGGCCTCAGCCAGCAAAAACGCTGCCGCTGTCATCGAACGCCTGGAGTTGTTCCCCCGGATTGATGCTCTCTGCGACGGCCATAGCGTGGACCGTCCCAAGCCAGCCCCTGATCTCTTCCTGTACGCTGCCCGTGCTCTGGATACCCTGCCGGGCCGTTGCGTCGTCATCGAGGACGCCCAGGCGGGTATCGAGGCCGCCCGCGCCGCCGGAATGTGGGCCGTCGCCCTGGGGCCGGTTGCCCGTTTCCGGGGCGCTCACCTGGTCCTCCCCTCGCTCGCCGACACCCACCTGGGGGACATCTTGCATCGTTTGCAGACCATTGCCGAGAGTTAAGTGACCTGTAACAGCAAGGCGACAGTTTCTCCGGAAGTGGTGTCGCCTTGCATTCTTCATCCCCCCCCGTAGCCGTGCGGGTGCGTGCGGTGCCATTCCCAGGCCGAGGCGATGATCTCGCGCAGGTCGGGGTATTTCGGTTGCCAGCCCAACTCGCGGCGGATTTTCTCCGAAGAGGCCACCAGGCGCGCCGGATCGCCGGGTCGACGCGGCGCCTCCACCGCCGGGATGGGATGACCGGTCACCTCGCGCGCCGTCTCGATCACCTCGCGGACGGAGTATCCCGTCCCATTGCCCAGGTTGTAGACCAGTTCCTCGCGTTCTTCAAGCGCTTCCAGTGCCAGGAGATGCGCCGAGACCAGGTCGGCGATGTGGATGTAATCGCGGATGGCGGTGCCGTCCGGCGTCGGGTAGTCGGTGCCGAAGATGGAGATGGAAGGCCGCTGTCCGAGGGCGACGCGCAGCACGAGAGGGATGAGATGCGATTCGGGCTGGTGGTCCTCGCCGCGATGAGGCAGCGCGCCGGCGGCGTTGAAGTAGCGCAGCGCCGCGTAGTGCAGACCGTGTACCCGGCGGTACCAGCCGAGCACCTGTTCGATCATCAACTTGGTCTGCCCGTAGACGTTCGTCGGGCCGAGGGGGGATTCCTCGCCGAGCGGCTCGTCGCTCGAAGCGTAGACCGCCGCCGTGGAGGAGAGCACGAAGCGACGCACTCCGGCGCGCACCGTCGCCTCGATGAGATGGACGGAGTTCACCAGATTGTTATGAAAATATTTGCCCGGGTTCTGCATCGATTCGCCTGCTTCGATGAAGGCCGCGAAGTGCATCACCGCGTCGTAGGGTTCGCTTTGCAACGCCTGGCTGAGCGCGGCGGAATCGCCCAGGTCGGCGTGGACGAAGCGCGCCCCGGCAGGCACCGCCTCCCGATGCCCGGTGACCAGGGAATCATAGACCGTCACACGATGCCCGGCATCGAGCAACGCTTCCGCCGTCGCCGAGCCGATGTACCCCGCTCCGCCTGTGAGAAAGATGTTCATGGAACCTCGTTTTTCGGCCACCGATTACACGGATGGCACGGATGAGATATCCTTCTCTCGCCACCGATTACACGGATGGCACGGATGAGATATCTTTTTTTGCCGCTGATTACATAGAATTCGTGCCATTCGTGTCATTCGTCCCATTCGTGCTATCCGTGTTCCCTATTCGTGCCATTCGCGCCATTCGTCCCATTCGTGCTACTTGCCATTCGTGTCATTCGCGTTATTCGTTTTCATTCGTGATCACCTATTCGCCCTCATTCGTGTTCCCAGGCCGCCTCCGATGCCACGCCGTGACCTGCTGATAAGCGTGCGCGGCGCGGAAGAGGAGGTCCTCCCGGAAATGCGGCCCCATCAACTGCATTCCAATCGGCAGTCCCTCGCCATCAAACCCGACCGGGAACGAAATACCCGGCACCCCGGCCAGGTTGGCGGGCAGGGTGAACACGTCCTCCAGGTACATCGCCAGCGGGTCGTCGCCGTGGGCGCCGATCCTGAAGGCCGTCGTCGGCGCGACAGGCGCGGCGATCACGTCCACATCCTCGAAGGCGCGCTCGAAATCGCGCTTGATCAAGGTGCGCACCTTCTGCGCCTGTCCGTAATACGCCTCGTAATACCCCGCCGAGAGCGCATACGTCCCCAGCATGATGCGCCGCTCGACCTCCGGCCCGAACTTCTCGCCGCGCGTACGGTAGAACACGTCCCACATCGTCTTTCCTTCGACGCGCGGCCCGTAGCGGATACCGTCATAACGCGCCAGGTTGGCCGAAGCCTCCGCCGGCGCGATGATATAGTAGACCGGTAAGGCGTACTCCGTATGCGGCAGGCGGACCGGACGCACCTCCGCCCCCAGGGCTTTCATCTGCTCAATGGCATTTCGCACCGCGCCCTCGACCTCGGCCTGGATGCCCTCGATGAAGTACTCCTCCGGGACGCCGATTCGCAGCCCCTCGATTCCCCCTTCCAACGCCTCGCTCAAATCGGGCACGGGGATGTCCACCGAGGTGGCGTCCAGCGGGTCGCGCCCGGCCATGAGTTCCAGCAAGAGAGCCGCGTCCGCCGCCGTGCGCGCCAGCACGCCGACCGTATCCAGCGAGGAGCCGTAGGCGATCAGGCCATAGCGCGAGACGCGGCCATAGGTCGGCTTGATGCCGGTCACGCCGCAGAAGGAAGCCGGTTGGCGCACCGACCCGCCGGTATCCGTCCCCAGCGCGGCAGGGACCATGCGCGCCGCCACCGCCGCCGCGCTCCCGCCCGAAGAGCCGCCCGGGACGCGCTCCAGGTCCCAGGGGTTGTGCGTCACGCCGTAGGCTGAGTTCTCGGTTGAGGAGCCCATGGCGAACTCGTCCGTGTTCGTCTTGCCGATGACGATAGCGCCCGCCTTCTGCAGCCGCTCGACCGAGGTAGCGGTAAACGGCGGGACGAAGCCCTCCAGGATTTTCGAGCCGCAGGTGGCGGGCATCCCCTCTACGGTCAGCACGTCCTTGACCGCCAGGGGCAGGCCGAGCAAGGGCGCTTCCTCACCGGCGGCACGGGCCCGGTCGGCCTCCGCAGCCGCCTTCAGGGCATACTCCGCCGCGACGTGCAGAAAGGCGTGCACCTGCGGCTCCAGGCG
>RFJH01000014.1 GCA_003694975.1 Anaerolineae bacterium
AAGTAGATGATGGCCGTGCCGTGATCGGCGGAGATAAAGAGAGTTTTCAACATGGCTCAAGGTTTCCGCTTAATACAAACAAACAAGCGGCGCGTCTCCCCAAATCCATATATCCATAAGCGGCGCTTCCCCAAGAGGAACCAAAAAGCATTAAGCCACATTGCAAACCGTTGCATAGGTAAACGAAGCCAAATCCTATTCAAGGTTGGGAAATGCCACTGAGAAAAAACGACGGCGTCAAAACCATGTCTTTCAAAGGCAGTCATCCACTCGTGAACAGTGTATTCATGCTCACCGAAATCTCGCCGAGTGAAACTTTCATCAGGATGTATTCCGTACTTTTTCTTTAAAAGGGGGTTCAATTCAACATCAAGTTTGGCTTCTAACTCTTCTCGTGTATAGTGATCATCCCATGCTCGATCAACAGCAATAATTGCCCCCCCTGTTTTAAGCACACGAGCACATTCTTTTAACGTGACATCTAAATTCTCGGAGTGGTGAAACGAATCGATATCTAACACATACGCTTGAGAGGAATCGGGAACCTGCAGATTGTTAAAATCGCCTATTACTCTTTGTATCTTAGCAGTATCAGCCCCTATACTCTCAAACACCAATGGCATAATCAGACGGACAAACTGTTCGGAGAACTCCACCGCATAGACTTTATCAATAAAGTCCATACGTGACAAAATCCCAGCACCGACACCCGTTCCGGATCCCATATCTATTGCTTGGCCCCTGCTTCTATGACCTATACGTTGTAAAAAATCAAAAGCGGCCAAGACAAAATCTTTCAGTTGCGAAAAATCCCGCAGTGCCTGCCCATGGGCATCACGCAGACTTATCCCCTGTTTAACTGCTCGAATCTCTTCTTGTGCGCGATGATCCATACCTATTTGAGCCTTATCTAAAGCCAGTTCCGTCATCTTCCAGTACAAGGGAGGAGAGAGTTTTTTCACCATAATTTGTTCCTTCTTCACTTTAGGAGTAGTATAGATCGAATATAGAATTATAAACTTTCAACAAGACTTTTTTCACAATTGGGACCTCAAGCAATCGTTTCAACCCCTTTGCCCTCGTTTTCGTCTTGCTCACACTTTTTTGATACCGATCTTCCAAATATTTTGTTGAATTACTGAGATTCATCACCAAAGGGTCAGGCACCATTAAACGCAGATAGCCCTGGGCATTCATGCGCTCATCTAATTGACGGACTTGTCCCATAGGCCTAGACATGCTAAAGGGTAAAAACCGCTGCAATATTGACTTGTACGCCACGAACTGCCAATGGGAGGCGCCCACAAAGGCTTTTACACCTTTATAGGTTACCATCCAGTAATCGGTACTCTCATAACGCAAGCGTATTTCAGCCTCTGGCTGACCCAGGCTCAAATCAAATTCCCGATAAATATCCCATGGAATAAACTTCCCTTGTGACAAGGCTACTTCTTTTGTCTCTTTTGCCCATTTCAATGTCGAACTATACAAGAGAGGGTTGGTGTGAAACGGTCGCGAGGTGACCATGCCCACGTTCGGGAAGGTCTCCAGTATCTCGACCGAACGGGAGAGCCAGCCCGGATAGAACAGGACATCGCTATCGGCGTAGGCGATGATCTCTCCGGGTGCGCCGCCGAAGATGATGTTCCACGCGCCGCCCTTGCCCAGGTTCTTTTCGGAGAGGATGAGATACTGGATGCGTCCGGCCTCCTTCTCGGCGACGAGGTACTCGCGCGCCTCTTCGCACGAACCGTTATCGAAGACGAGGAGGTCGAAGGGCAGGTCGGCGCCTTCGCGCAGGCTGTTCAAACATACCTTGAGCACGTCCAGGCTCTCGGCGTAGAAGCCGCTCAGGAAGGGGATATAACTCAGGACGGCGACGGTGATCCGTTCCGGTTTGGCAACGCTCTTGACGAACTTGGCGGGGTTTTGGCCTTTGCGCATGAGAGGATTGAGGATTGAAGATTGAGGATTGAGGATTGGTGATTGGAGGATTGGATGGGTGGGTAGTGGAGTTAACGGAGGAGGCGGCGGAGGCGCTTCGCCCAGCGTTTTGGACGGACGAGGTTCTCCACGGTGCGCTCCGGCAGGAAGGCGAAGAGGCGACGCAGGAACAACTCCACGCCGCGCCAGAAGCGACCCCACGAGGGACGCGGCGGCGTGATTCTACCGCTCACCAGGCGGGCGCTGGCATCCAGAATGGTGTAGCGGATGACGGCCACGCCGCCCGCCAGGCGGACGTTCTCCTCCGTCTCCGGCAGGTCGTAGTGCGGCTTCCCGCCCGGCAGGTGGCCGTAATCGTGATTTTGATGCACGATGACGACATCGCGGGTGGCGTCCACCACCTCCCAGCCCTCGCGGCGCGCCTTGTAGATCATCCAGTTATCCCATCCGGCGCGCCCGATGGCGAAATCGGGCACCTCCGTGTAACAGGCGCGCGGGAAGACGAAATAATCGCTGCCCGCCGGTTTGTGCAGACGCCCCTCCCGATACAGTCGCGCCCGCAGGCGCGTTTGCCAGCCCGGGGAGAAATCGAGCGCCTCGTGCACGTCCAGGTCCCAGCGGCGACCGATAAGGACGAAACGCTCTCGCCGCGCGGCGACCCGACGCGCCGCCTCGACGAAATCGGGCAGGAGCACGATATCCGCGTTCACGATGCCCAGCAAGGGACTCTCGCTGTGCTCACGCGCCAGAGCGAACATGGAGGAGATGAGCGGCGTACCGTAGGCGTTGCGCGCCACCTCCGCGAGGTGCCGCACGCCCAGTTCGCGCGCCGCCTCGGCCAGACCGGGCTCATCGCCCAGCAAAATCACCTCCACATCGGGCAGAAGGGTCCACGAACGGATGGCGTTGCGCTGGATGAGGGCAATGCGAGGGTCGGTGAAGGGTTTGGGAGCGGAGAAAAGCGTAAGAAAGGGCATAGAAAGAACGTAGAAACGAGAGATCAGAAGCGTTCGTCTATTTCACGCAGCGTTTTGTGGCGGACATTGGCGTTGATGGCACTCAGCGCCGGTTCTCGCTGGACAAGCGTCAGCACGTCCTGCCAGGAGAACTCCTCGCGGCCTCCGAAGCGGGCGTAGACCTGACGGATGAACTCCAGATCTTCGGGCGTGTCCACCGTCCAGCGGTAGTGACCGTAATCCGGTTCGTGATGCAACTGGGCGATGCGGAAGCCGCGCGGGGAGGTGCCGGTGGCGAGGCGGAGGGTCGCATGGCCGAATGGCCGCCGGTCGGACATCTGGACGCCTTCGTAGAGGTAGGGCATGACGTGCTCGCGTTGGAAGGGCTGGTCCGCCTCGCGCCAGGCGCGCTCCAGAGCGGCCATCGTGCAGACCTCGACATCCAGACCGATGGGAAAGGAACGCGTGAACGGCGGCGGCAGGCGGTTGCAGGCGAAATCGAACCCGCCCTGGCGGAACACGTCCACCACCTGATCAATCAACGCCGGATCGATCACGGGACAATCCGCGGTGACGCGCACCACGACCTCCGCATGGGACTGACGCGCCGCCTGATAATAGCGGTCGAGCACGTCGAGGAGGCTGCCCCGGGCGCAGGGAATGCCCATCGAAGCGCAGAACGCGGCCACGGCGTCGTCCGAGGCGTCCGTTGACGTGGCGACGAGGACCTCGTCCAGGGTCTGCGCGCGCCGCGTCCGCGCGACGACGCGCTCCAGCATGGGGCGTCCGGCGATGTCCTTCAGCACTTTGCCGGGCAGGCGCGAGGATTGCAGGCGCGCCTGGATGATAGCGACGGTTCTCATGCGCTCTTCTTCGAGGCGGACTTTTTGCGCGGGGAGGGCTTCTTCGGTTTCGGCTTTGGATTTTCCAGCGCAGCGAGTTTACGGCGATGGACCATGAGCGCAATACTGCGACCGATCACCGTCGGCAGCATCAGTGCGACACCCAGAATGATTCCTATCCCAAGTGCGATCAGGAGGAAAGTGCCCATCGCGCCCTGGAAAAGGTATCCAAAGACCGAGATTTGCACGAGCACGGGATTTTCCAGCGCGATGACCACCGCGGCGATGATGACGACAACAAGCAAAAGGATGCTGATAATCACGGTCTGCCTCCTTGCAGATGGCGGCTACTCTTCCGCCTGGGTGGAGGAGGGTTCGCTTGCACTTTCCTCCTCCGAGCGCCTGGCTTCTTGCTCCTCCGCGGCTTTCTCCAGTTTCTTGATTCTCCTGCGCAATGAGGAAATCGTCAGGCTGCGTTTGAGCACCGCAGGTGACATGACCAGCACGCCGATCACCACGCCCAGCGCCAGGGCAATCAGGACGAACAACGCCAGCGAGCCTTGCGTGGAGTAATTGAAGAACGAGACCTGCACAATAGCCGGATTCTGCAACGCGAAGACCACACCGGCCACGGCCAGTACCAGAGCAATGATCAGAAAGAGTAACATGGATGCCTCCTGCTGTGTGACTTCACCATACAACGGCTGCTCGATAGTTTCACGATTGGGCCGGACGGAGGGCGTCTCGCCTACGGTCTCGCCGCTCGGCGAGGGGACGGGATGAATCCCATCCTACAGCCCGCCCAGGCGTTGAAAGCAGCCCGAAGGGCTTTGCAGTGCGAGCCGGACGGTTTACCGTTCGGCGAGACATGCCCCGCCCACCCTATTCTATACAAGTTCGCCGAAAGGCGCGGTCGGGAGTTCGACGCGGCGCTCCCTCGACTGCGGCTTCGACCTCCGCTCGACGCGCTGACTCGCGCTGAGCGGAGCCGCCGCAAGGCGGCGCAGTCGAAGCGCCCCTCGACTACGGCCTCTCCCGCGCGCGATGCGCCGCGAGAGTCTGCTCATAGGCGCGCAACAGCGTTTGGGCGTTCTTCGTCCAGTCCGCGCGCGCTTCGGCGACCTGACGCGCGGCGCGCCCCATCTCCGCCAGGCGCTCGCGCTGCGCCATCGCCCGCTCGATAGCCTCCGCCAGCGCGTCCGCATCGCCATCTGGGAAGAGATAGCCGTTCACGCCGTCGGTCACCCATTCCTTGTTCGCCGGAATATCGGAGACCAGACACGGCAACCCGCACGCCAGCGCCTCCATCAGCGAGACCGAGGAGCCATCTATGTGCGAGGGGCTGATATAGAGATCGGCCATATGATACCAG
>RFJH01000113.1 GCA_003694975.1 Anaerolineae bacterium
GGGCCATGTGAGAGGTTAATCACGTCCATGACACCGAAGATCAGGCTCAGGCCCATCGCCGCGACGCCATACACAAAACCGATCAGCAGGCCATCACTGAGAGAGGCAAGCAAAAAGTCCATAGCCTTACTCCTGTTGGTTTCGGGAGAACTGCTCAAGTGGGCGTATTTTAACCGAAGTTGCCCAATCCGTTCTGCTTCGCGCAATCACTTCCCTCGACCCTGGGAAGGATTGCTTCTCTATCTGAGCAGTGAGGCAAGAGAGAAAAGGCTACCCGTAGGTTGAAGCCAACTACGGGTAGCACTTTTTTGGCTGTTCAGGTGCGTTGAGCGAAGTTACCCTCGCCCAGGCCGATCAGGGCAGCGGGTAAATGGCTTCGGCAGTGGCGCCCTCTTGTGGCCAGACGACCTGCTTGACCAGGTTGCCGTCGGCGTCCTTTTGCCACTGGACGTATACCATGGAGTGGCCGATCTGCAGGCCGTGGTTCTCTTCGCTGGTATCGAACTTGATGTGCCCGAAGAAAGTCAGCACGTCCATAGCCTCCAGCGCGGCCTTGATGGCTTCAGGATCGGTGGAATCGGCATCTTCGATGGCTTTCTGTAGCACCAGGCCGGCGGCGTAACCGCCCGCAGAGTGATACGAGGGTTCCTCGCCATCATAGGCAGCCTGATACGCCGAGACAAACTCTTCTGAGGAGGGCCCATACCACTCCAGGCCGGCAGCAGCAGCGGATTCAGGGGTGTAGGCGGCCAGGGGCTCCCACTGGCTGGGACCGATCACGCCCACGGCGGCATCGCCCAGTTCGGCGAAGTCCGGCTCAGGTGGGGCGACCAGCAGGGCAAGCATCTTAGGCCGCACGCCTTTTTCGAACAACTGGCGGGCGAAGGTGCTGCCGTCCTGGAAGTGGCCGCCACCCAGCACCACTTCGGCGCCGGAGTCCACGATCTTGTTAATGAATGGGCCAAAGTCGGTGGTATCGGCGGAATAGGCCTCGAAGAGCACCACTTCGTAGCCCAGGCTTTCGGCGTAGTCCTTGGCGGCCTCTACCACGCTGGTGGCGAATTTGGCGTCTTCGTAGACGAAAGCCACTTTGGAGACCTCGCTATCCAGCGATTGGAGCAGGTCCACCGCACCGGTCAGGTAGCGGCTGGCAGGGGTATAGATCTGGAAGACGCCGGTGTAGCCTTGCTGGTAAGTGGCGTCAGAAGCCGCACCGGTGGTGAGCATCACCTTGCCGTTCTGCTCGGCAATCACCGCGGCGGCTGCGGTCAGGCCGGAGGAATAGGGGCTGATCATCAGATCGGCGTTGTCCTCGGTCGCCAGGCGGGTGTACAGTTCCTGCACGCGCTCGGTGGAACTCTCATCGTCGTAGAAGACGGAAGCGAATTTCACCACGGTGCCGTCGCTCAGTTTGATGCCGCCGGCGTCGTTGACCTGCTGCATCCAGAGGTCGAAGCCGCGCTTCTGCCGCCCGGACGAGGTCTCATATTTGCCGGTGATCGAGGCGGTGAAGCCGATGGTGAGGGTGACCTCTTGCGCCGGCATGACCTCTTCGGTGGGGGCGGCCTCTTCCGCCGGAGCACCTTCCTCGGCGGGAGCAGCCTCTTCCGCTGGGGCGGCTTCCTCCGCCGGCGCGGATTCCTCCGCAGGCGCAGCCGTTGGGGTCTTTGGCTGGCAGGCAGCCAGCGCCAGCGATAGCGCCAACAAGATGGTCAGGAACAGGGAAAGTTTGCGTTTCATTCTCTAAGCCTCCTCCTAAGGTGGATTTGAGCAGATAGAAATGAGTTGTTATAGAGCGCGAAGATGGGCAAAGCGGTTAACTGGTGCTTTTGCCCAACGTACGTCTGGGGAGGGGAATGGTTACATGGGACGGGAATCACCTCCTTGAAGTTAACAACCGTTCACGAAATTGGTGGCTATTCTCCGGTATGTCGGAGAAGTGACCTTTCTCATTGTATCCGCGCGATGCAAAAATAAGATAAATAACGCAACGGTTTTCCTAAAAAGAGGATAAAAACAGCGTACTCACTCTTTGGGCGCTTCAAAGCGGTAACCTATGCCGCGCTCGGTGAAGATGTACTCTGGGTTGGATGGGTCGCGCTCGATCTTCTGCCTTAAGTGACCGATGTACACTCGCAGGTATTCCGTCTCGTTCCCGTACTCCGGTCCCCAGACTTTCTTGAGAATCGCTTCATGGGGTAATACTTTGCCGGCATGTTCCATCAGGTAGACCAGCAGATTAAACTCGGTGGGAGTCAGATTGACCGGTTTCCCGCGTACCTCAACCTGATGGCGCTCCAGGTTGACCACAATATCGCCCTGAATGAGTTGCCCCTCACGTAGCGGCGATTCGGCCCATTGGGCGCGTCGTAGCACGGCTTTGACGCGTGCCAGAAGTTCGCCAATGCCGAAGGGCTTACTGAGGTAATCGTCTGCACCCAGATCGAATGCGCGGATTTTGTCCCTTTCTTCCCCCAGGGCAGTCAGGATGATGATGGGGACGGTGGATTCCTGGCGTATGCGGCGCGTGGTCTCCAGGCCGTCCAGGTGAGGCATCATAATATCCAGGATGACCAGGTCTACAGGCTGGCTGCGAAAGACGGCCAGTGCCTCGAGACCGTTGGAGGCGGTGAGTACGTGATAGCCGCGTACTTCCAGGTTTCGGCGCACGAAGTCGCGCAAGGGTTTTTCGTCGTCAACGACCAGGACAATTGGATGTTTCATGGTATGTGGCTTCAGTCGTGGCGCGAGTAGCGGGGAACAGGCTCTGCTTCTGATGCGCTGTCCAGTGGAATGGAAAACGCAATACACGTTCCTTTTGGTCGCGGCTCGACCCAGATTTCTCCACCATGGGCCTGAACAAATCCCTGGCAAATTGCCAGTCCCAGCCCGGCGCCGCTGGCCGGGCGGCTCAGGCTGTTGTCCACGCGGTAGAAACTCTGGAAAATGCGCTTGCGTTCTTCAGGTGGGATTCCCGGCCCGTCATCTTCGACGCGAAAAATGACGGCGTCGTCGGTATCGGTGACCCGAATGCGGATGGAGGCTTCCGGCCCGGCGTATTTGACCGCGTTTTCAATCAGGTTGCGCAGCACGGTTTCCAGGCGCGTTGGGTCGGCGTGGAGGGGAGGGAGGTCGGGCGCGAGGTCCACCTCGAAGTGATTGCCGGGCTGGAGGGGGGCGCGCCGGGCGGCCTGCCGGATGATTTTCTCAATATCACACTCTGTACGGGAGAGACGGAGACTCCCGCTCTCGATGCGCGAGAGATCCAGGAGATTGTTGACCAGGTCACTCAGGCGGTCGGTCTCGTTCGAGATGATGGTCAGGAATTCGCGTTGGGATTGACGGTCCCACTCCACGTCCTCGGCCAGAAGCGTGGTGGCGTACCCTTTGATGGCCGCCAGCGGCGTGCGCAATTCGTGAGAGACGGTGGAGATGAGATTGGATTTCATGCGGTCGAGTTCGCGGTCGGCGGTGACGTCGCGCAGGGTCACGCCGCGACCGATGAGGACGCCATGGGCATCGGTGACATCGAAAGTTTGCAGACGCAGGTAGAGGACGCGTCCGAGGCGGCGCAGGGGGATTTCCACTTCTCGCTGGTCGCCCCGCAAGGCCTGCTGGACGTTCTGGCGGACCCTCTCCGGTTCGGCGGTTCGGGTGATGATGCGGTCGATCACTTCTTCGAGGGGGATGCCGCGCAGGTCTTTTTCGGGCATGTCGGCGAGTTCTTTGATGCGGCGGTTGGCGTAGATGACTTTCCCGTAGGGGTCGCCCATGATCAGGCCATCGTGCAGGGATTGGATCAGGGCTTCAATGCGGCGC
This sequence comes from Anaerolineae bacterium, assembly GCA_003694975.1. Classification (GTDB taxonomy): domain Bacteria; phylum Chloroflexota; class Anaerolineae; order Anaerolineales; family Villigracilaceae; genus J097. The sequence continues at coordinate 3,820 of RFJH01000113.1, forward strand.
GTCTCCTCTTGAAGAC